>CASFLH010000001.1 GCA_949295505.1 uncultured Spirochaetales bacterium
TGGAAGGTATGAGAATGGAGATCTTTGATTTCAACTTTCTTGTATCATCCGGCCTTCTCAGGGAGAGAAGGACCGTGTTCAGCGTGGGGGTGTTCGATGGTGTCCACCGCGGACATCATGCGATACTCAGCGCGCTGAAGAGAAAAGCTGGAGAAGCTGATGCGCTAAGTCTTGCCATCACTTTCTCATCGAATCCCAAGAAGAGCAGCACAGGCTCTCTGGACACATTGAGACTGCGCTCCCTCTACATTGAGTCATTCGGCATAGATTTTCTTGCAGTAATTGACTTTTCCAGCGAATTCAGTAAGATAACTGCTTGTGGGTTTGCATCTCTCATATCCGAGCTTTGCAACCCCGTCGGAGCTGTATTCGGAAGCGATTTCCGCTTCGGTTCCCCGGAAAGCCAGAAGGGTGGGAAGGATCTGCCCGGGCTTCTAGCCGCTTATGGGAAGGAATGCAGCGTTGATATTGTTGATTCTGTCCTGGACGACGGAGGAGTGAAGATTTCTTCCACACGTCTCAGGGAGATGATAGAGAAAGGAGAGCTAGGGACTTTCCTGAAGCTTTCCGGTCAATTCTACAGGGTTGATCTTGTGCCTATACCTTACAGATCCTGCTCTGGAGAACTGATTTTCAGCAGGGCCTCGATTCATCAGCTCCTACCGCCACTGGGAACTTATGATACCCGGCTTCTTGCCTCTGACGGGAGGTGTGCTGAATGTGTTTCGGTAATCGATAGAGAGTTTCTCCGCATTTCCGATCCATTCCATTCCTCTGTTATCGGCAGCAGCATGAGCCAGGGAAAAGGGAAACTGCAGCTAGATTCAATATTTCTGGAGAGAAAGAGATGATTACAAAAGAACAGAAGAATGAGCTTGTGGTTAAGTACGGCAATGATTCGAGGAACACAGGAGATGCAAAGGTACAGGTTGCTCTCCTCACAGCACGCATAAATGACCTTCAGGGCCATTTCCAGGCAAATCCGAAGGATCACGCATCGAGAAGAGGTCTTCTCAAGCTTGTCGGACAGCGCCGCCGCCTCCTGAAGTACATCAGGAACAGAAACATCGACGAGTACAGACAGCTCATCGCCGATCTCGGCCTGAGAAAGTAAGTCATGAAAGCCAGCACCCCGCTGGCTTTCTCACATATTCGCGGACAAAAAGAACAAAAAAAGAACAAGAAGGAAGATTATGTCAGAAGTAAAATCAGTTTCGGTCAGAATAGGGGATATCGATCTTGTATTTGAGACCGGGAAAATCGCTAAGCAGGCGAACGGTGCTGTCTACGCACACTATGCGGGATCAGCAGTCATTGCGACTGTATGCTGCGGAGAGGCACCTTCGGAACCGATAGACTATGTACCGGTTTCAGTTGAGTACAACGAGAAATACTATGCAGCGGGAAAGATCCCTGGAGGATTCCTTAAGAGGGAGTCAAGGCCAAAGGATAAGGAGATACTTGTATCGAGGCTTATCGATAGACCGATGAGGCCGCTTTTCGATAAGGCATTCGGACGTGAGATCCAGATTGTACCTACAGTCGTCTCCTCCGATATGTGCCATACCCCTGATATCGTTGCTATAAACGCAGCATCCTGCGCTGTAACCATCTCAGATATCCCGTTCTATGGTCCGATTGCGGCTGTCCGCGTCGCAAAGATCGGAAATGAGTATGTGATCAACCCGACATTCCAGCAGATGCCTGAGGCCGCACTTGATATCGTTGTTGCCGGAACGCATGATGGCATCACTATGGTCGAGGGAGGAGCAAAGGAAGTCTCAGAGGACGACATGCTCGGCGCTATCGCTGCAGCACAGCCTGTCATCACGAGAATCTGCGAGGCACAGGATGAGCTGAGGAAGATCTGCGGAAAGGAGAAGCTTCCTCTCATGGAGATCGAGGATAAGGATCTCTCATGGATGGATCCTGTCAAGGAGTATGCATACCCGCTCGAGAAGGAGGCTTCCTTCGTAAAGGGCAAGATGAACAGATATGCAGCTCTCGAGAAGGTCCATAACGACGTCAAGGAGAAGTTCGCAGAGCTCATCGCAGAGGATGAGAAGAGATCTGGCGAGATCGATAAGATGTTCGAGGAGATGGAGTATGAGATCCTCCGCTCATCGATTCTCAATGATGGTATCAGGACAGATGGAAGGAAGGTAACTGAGATCCGTCCTATCACATGCGAGGTCGGTGTTCTTCCTTGCACTCATGGATCTGCCCTCTTCACACGCGGTGAAACACAGTCCCTTGCTGTCACAACACTCGGAACGGTACAGGATGAGCAGCTCTTTGATACTATTGACGGAGAGAAGACCTATTCCAACTTCATGCTCCACTATAACTTCCCGCCATACTCCGTAGGTGAGTGCGGACGTCTTACGACGGGCAGAAGGGAGATTGGACACGGACATCTTGCACAGCGCGCTCTTGAGGCTGTTGTGCCAAAGAAGGACAAGTTCCCTTATACAGTCCGCGTTGTATCGGAGATCATGGAGTCCAATGGCTCATCATCGATGGCTTCTGTCTGCGGTGGATGTCTCTCCCTCATGGATGCAGGTGTTCCTATCTCGAAGCCTGTCGCAGGTATCGCTATGGGACTCATCACAGAGGGTGCTGACTACGCAAGGTATGTCATCCTTTCCGATATCCTCGGCGAGGAGGATCACCTCGGAGACATGGACTTCAAGGTTGCGGGAACAAAGGATGGTATCACGGCATTCCAGATGGATATAAAGATCGCAGGCGTAACACCTGAGATCATGAGCAAGGCACTCCAGCAGGCCAAGGACGGCAGGATGCACATCCTTTCCATCATGGCACAGACACTCCCTGCACCGCGTGCAGAGATCTCTGAGCTTGCTCCTAAGATCCTTACTATCACAGTTCCTGAGGACAAGATCGGTGCTGTCATCGGAACAGGTGGAAAGACAATCAAGTCAATTGCCCAGCAGTCCGGTGCGGAGATCAACATCGATGATGATGGAACTGTCATGATCTATGGCCGCAACAATGCATCGGCACAGCAGGCAAAGAACCTCGTCCTCGCAATCATCGAGGAGCCTGAGGTTGGCAGGATCTACCATGGAACGGTCAAGAGAATCGTTGATTTCGGCGCTTTCATCGAGATTCTCCCAGGAAAGGAAGGCCTCTGCCACATCTCAAAGCTTGCACGCACA
>CASFLH010000002.1 GCA_949295505.1 uncultured Spirochaetales bacterium
GTGGAGGATCAGATCGAGGCTGCCATCCTGTCCTCACTTCCTTCTTTCTCGGTTATTCACGGGTACGGTGATGGTATTCTGTCGCGCGGTATTCATGAATATCTGAAGAAGAGAAGGGAAGTCAGGGATTATCGTTTCGCCCGTCCAGAGGATGGGGGTATGGGAAAGACTTATGTCGAGCTCTTCTGAGGTGATTCCGCGATCAGCACGGCAATGAAGACCATAATGCAGCCGGCGAGTTCTTTGGGTGAGAGTCTCTCTGAGAGAATCAATGCCCCGCCGATGGCTGCCCAGACACTTTCCAGTGAGAGGGCGAAGACAGCCCTGGATGGCCTTACGTATTTCTGCCCGATGACCTGAAGCGTGTATGCAACCCCGCAGGAAAGCGCGCCTGCGTACAGTATCGGGAGCCATGCTTCCAGAATGGCTGCGGATGAGGGCTGTTCGAAGAGCATCCCTGCAGAGCAGAGTATCCCCGCGGTAAGGAACTGGAACAGGGACAGAATGATCCCATCCGTATTCTTTCCGGTTTTATCAATGACCATGATGTGGAGCGCGAACAGCACCGCACAGGCAATAAGATAAACATCTCCTCTAGAGATCGAGAATCCTTCTCCGATAGAAAGAAGGTACATCCCGATAATCGCAATCGCTGCGCTGACCCAGATTGATTTCCTTATTTTCTGACCACATGCAAGGGACATGAACGGCACTATTACTATATATAGGCTCGTGATGAATCCGCCCTTGCCTGCACCTGACAGAGCAACCCCGAATTGCTGCGTGACCGATGCGGCTCCGAGACACAGTCCACAGAGGACGCCTCCTTTGATGGCATCCCGCCAATAAGCCTTGTCGCCCTTATGGGCTTTTATCAGAGGCAGTGCAAAGGGAACGAGCACGAGAGCCCCGATAAGCATTCTGATTGCATTGAACGTGAATGGTCCCACACTTTCGGATGAAACGGACTGCGCGACAAACGCAAGTCCCCAGATAAGTGATGTAAGCAGCAGCAGTAGAATGGCTTTCTGTTCTTTCATGACACGTGATTCTAGCTGTTTCCGGATGATTTGAGTAGATTCCGTATGACTTTTTTTGTGTTATCATGAAGGAGGAGGCTTGAATGACAGATTACATGAAAGGTACTGGGATACAGTATCATCTGCATACGAAGAAAGGCGATGTCGGTCGCTATGTGATTCTTCCCGGTGATCCCAAAAGGGTCCCTCTTATCGCCGCATATCTCGATGACGCGAAGCTTGTCGCTGACAGCCGCGAGTTCTGTACATATACCGGTTATCTTGACGGGGAGATGGTATCAGTCACCTCCACAGGGATTGGAGGGCCTTCTGCTTCGATTGCCATGGAAGAGCTCTATCGCAGCGGTGCTGACACATTCATCCGCATGGGAACATGCGGTGGCATAGCGCTTCCTGTCAAAGGAGGGGATGTCGTGGTAGCCACAGGAGCAGTCAGAATGGAGGGTACCAGCCGTGAATACGCGCCTATCGAGTTTCCTGCAGTCGCTGATTATACAGTTGTCTCCGCGCTCTGCAGTGCCGCTCGCTCCCTTGGCTTCAATTACCACACTGGTGTTGTCCAGTGCAAGGATTCATTCTATGGACAGCACGATCCTGGCCTGATGCCCGTTTCATATGAGCTTGAGGCAAAGTGGGAAGCCTGGAAGAGGCTCGGGGTTCTTGCCTCTGAGATGGAGAGCGCTGCGCTTTTCACTGTTGCATCTTATCTAGGCGCAAGGGCAGGTTCCGTATTCTTCGTTGTCGCTAATCAGGAGAGGGAGAAGCTCGGACTGGATAACCCGCAGCTTCATGATACTGATCCTGCCATCCGGGTGGCTGTCGAAGGAGTGAGGAACCTTATCATCAATGATAGAGGCTGATTCCTTCCTTCTCGTACTCGGCTTTCCTCTTCTCAAGAATAGCTTCCAGGTCATCATCCGCTCCTGCCGGGGTGTCGAGCTCGATAGTGAAAAGCTCAAGCCCAAGAGATGAATATTCTTCCTGGAGTTCCTTTGACGGATGCATCGAAAGGTCAAGGCTGAAACGTTCGGAACGGAATGCCTTGACCGCATCTTCTGCCGCTGTGAGGTATGCGCGGCCGGTTTTCAGGTTCTTTATGACTATTATTCCCCGCACAGGCACGGGGCTTGAGAATATATCTTCTGACTTCACGGACTCATCATAAGGAAAATATATTATCTGGACAATCCATGTTTGCTTTTGCAGAAAGTCTGCAGTAGAATCGATAGTAGTTTTTCATAGGAATTGACAATGGAACAGCAGATTCAGGATCTTATTGCCTCCATCAGGAAGGAAGGCATTGATAATGCCAAGGCTGAAAGCGCAAGAATCATCGCAGAGGCTGAGGAGAAAGCGGCGTCGATTGTAAATTCGGCAGAGGAGAAGGGCAGAGCGATAACAGCCCAGGCTGAGAAGGAAGCTGAGCTTTCAAGGGCTTCTTCCGAAGCCTCGATCAGACAGGCGGCAAGGGACGTCTCACTTTCTCTCCGCAAGAGCATCGAGGACAAGTACACGGCAATACTCCGTGACAAAGCCGCAGAGGCCATGAAGGGAGAAGCGCTCATCGCAATCATCAAGGCAGCCGTCTCCGCCGATGCCGGCGACAAGGATGTCGAGATATCTCCTTCTGATATGGAAGCCCTGCGCGGCGACCTTTCCGCTGTGTTCGCTTCAGAAATCGCAAAGGGAATAACCGTTCGTTCATCATCTTCGGTCTCATCTGGTTTCAGGATCGTAGAGAAAGATGGTTCAGGCTATATTGACTATTCTGCAGAGGAGTGCACGAAGCTTCTGCTTCCATATCTCTCCGATGCATTGAAGGAGATTCTCGGATAATGGCGGAATACTATTATTTCGCGGCATCGCTGCCAATGCTGAGAATGGACAGGGAGATTCCGATGTCCTATGCAGCTTTCATGGAAAAGGCATCCGAGCATCTTTCGAAGAAGGATTACGAGGATCTTTCCCTGGCTGTTTTCGGCAAGGCGGAAGGAGAGGCCTCTCTCCAGATTGTCCGTGAATGGCAGGCATTCGCAGGAAAGCTTTCCGAGGCTGTCAACAAAGTCAGGGCAGAACGCCTTGGCTTCAAGGGCTATGATGTCTCTGATCCGGATAAGGCAATTGAAAGCACCGCAAGGGATATCGTGGAGAACAAGGATCCGCTTGAGGGGGAGAAGGCTATGCTTTCTCTCTATTTCGATTTTCTGACCTCAAGGGAGAGCGGCTCTCCGTTTTCTTCAGCAGCATTGATGATTTATGCTCTCAAGCTTCAGATTCTTGAGAGGGCCAATGCCTTTGATGAGGCAAAGGGAAGAGAAGAATTCGATAAGCTCTATAGTGTTATCGAGGGGAATATAAAGTAAGGAGTAGGTATGTCAGCAGCAACTGGGCATGTCACTGGTGTCAACGGCAACATGGTCAACGTCGCCTTTGACGGCCAGGTTATAAAGAATGAGGTAGGGTACATCTCAACAGGTGGAACCAGACTCAAGAGCGAGATCATCAGGATCATTGATGGCATAGCATCGCTTCAGGTCTATGAGATGACCGGGGGCATTAAAGTCGGTGATGATGTTGAGTTCACTGGCGAGCTTCTCTCTGTTGAGCTGGGTCCTGGATTGCTCACGCAGGTATTCGATGGTCTGCAGAATCCTCTTCCGGAACTCGCAGAAAAATGCGGATTCTTCCTCGAAAGAGGTGTTTATATCGATCCTCTTCCGGACAAGGAGTGGGATTTCACGCCTTCAAAGAAGCCAGGTGATACGCTCCGCGCGGGAGACTCATTCGGCTCTGTTCCGGAAGGGCTCTTCACCCACCGCATCATGGTGCCTTTCACGCTTCAGGGTGAATGGACAATCCAGCGTATCGCGGATAAGGGAATGCACAGGTCCCATGAGACAATCTGCACGATTGTCAATCAGAAGGGAGAGAAAAAGGATCTCTCCATGATCATCACGCAGCCAGTGAAGGTTGCGATTGAAGGCTATGAGGAACGCCTGATGCCGGATGAGCCGATGGTCACCAGAATCAGGGTGATTGATACCTTCCTTCCTGTTGCGAAGGGCGGTACATACTGCACACCTGGTCCTTTCGGTGCCGGAAAGACCGTTCTCCAGCATCTTACTTCGAAGAATGCCGATGTCGATATAGTCATTATCGCAGCATGCGGTGAACGTGCCGGCGAGGTCGTGGAAATCCTCAAGGAGTTCCCGGAGCTCACTGACCCGCGCACAGGCCGCAGCCTCATGGAAAGAACGATTATCATCTGCAATACGTCTTCAATGCCTGTTGCCGCGAGAGAGGCATCTGTATATACGGCTGTCACAATGGCTGAATACTACAGGAACATGGGCTTGGATGTGCTTCTCCTTGCTGATTCAACCTCGCGCTGGGCCCAGGCGATGAGAGAGATGTCGGGACGCCTTGAGGAAATCCCTGGTGATGAGGCCTTCCCTGCGTATCTTGAATCCCGTATCGCTGGATTCTATGAGAGGGCAGGCAAGGTGCGTCTTTCAGATGGAAGCTGTGGTTCTGTCACGATCGGCGGAACCGTTTCCCCTGCTGGTGGAAATTTCGAGGAGCCTGTGACACAGGCGACACTGAAGGTTGTCGGAGCTTTCCATGGACTTTCCAGGGAACGCTCTGATGCAAGAAAGTATCCAGCCATCGATTCTCTTGATTCATGGTCAAAGTACACTGGCATCATCGAGAAGGACAAGGTCGAAGCCGCATATTCCATTCTAAGGCGAGGCAGTGAAGTCGATGCGATGATGAAGGTCGTTGGAGAGGAAGGCACGAGCCTTGATGATTACATCATTTATCAGAAGGGCCAGTTCATCGATGATGTCTATCTTCAGCAGAATTCCTTTGATCCTGTTGATTCCATGGTTTCAGTAGAACGCCAGAAGCTTTCGTTCTCTGTCCTCTATGACATTCTGTTCTCATCATTCAGCTTCTCCGACAAGAAGGAAGTAAGATCCTTCTTCAATGAGCTCAGGCAGCGCTTCCTTGACTGGAACAGCACAGCTGACGGAGATGAGAAGTTCGAGGAGCGAAAGGATGCTCTCGTCTCGTACTATCAGGGGAGGAGGAAGTAAATGCAGAAGGTCTACACGAAGATAGAGTCAATTGTCGGCAATGTCATCACTGTGCGCGCTGAAGGTGTGCGCAATCAGGATCTCGCGGAGATCACCACAGCTCAGGGAACAGGATATGCCAACGTCATCAAGCTCGACGGGGACAAGGTCTCTCTGCAGGTCTTCAAAGGCGGACAGGGCGTATCCACTGGTGATAGTGTGCGTTTTCTGGGTGTCCCCATGAGGGTAAGCTATTCAGAGGATCTCCTTGGAAGGGTTTTTGATGGTGCCGGAAAGCCCAGGGACAATGGACCTGAGCTGACAGGCAATATGATAGATATCGGTGGACCCTCGGTTAATCCATCAAAGCGTATCACGCCGAAGAACATGATACGCACAGGAATCCCGATGATTGATGTGTTCAACACGCTTGTGGAATCACAGAAGCTCCCGATCTTCTCCGTCTCCGGGGAACCTTATAACGAGATTCTTGCACGTATAGCCATGCAAGCTGATGTTGATATCATCGTCCTCGGTGGCATGGGCCTGAAATACGATGACTATCTTTTCTTCCGCAACTCGCTGGAGAAGTCCGGAGCTATGTCGAGGACGATCATGTTCATCCACACCGCATCCGATCCTACGGTTGAATGCACGCTTGTCCCTGATATGGCGCTCGCTGTCGCTGAACGTTTCGCTCTTGATGGCAAGCGCGTGCTTGTCCTTCTGACCGATATGACTAACTTCTGCGATGCGGAGAAGGAAATGGCAATCACGATGGATCAGGTGCCTTCCAACAGAGGATACCCGGGTGACCTCTATTCAACGCTCGCTTCTCGCTATGAGAAGGCTGTTGATTTCGAAGGTGCCGGTTCTGTTACCATCCTCGGTGTCACCACTATGCCAGGCGATGATGTAACGCATCCTGTTCCGGATAACACCGGATACATCACGGAGGGGCAGTACTATCTCCGCAACGGACGTATCGAGCCATTTGGATCACTTTCGCGTTTGAAGCAGAATGTTAACAAGGACACTCGCCCTGATCACCGCTCGCTCATGGATGCAATGATCAAGCTTTATGCCGCATACAAGGATTCGCTTGAGAAGCGCTCAATGGGCTTCATGATGACCGACTGGGACGAGAAACTCCTCAGGTACGGCGCGCTTTTCGAGGAACGCCTGATGGACCTTGGCGTCAACATCCCTCTGGAGAAAGCGCTTGATGAAGGATGGAATATCCTTGCTGAGTGCTTTGAGCCTAATGAGACTGGACTCAGAACCGATCTGATCGGGACCTACTGGCCCAAGGAGAGGTGATGGCTGTAAAGCTTACGAAGAATGAGCAGAAGAAGCAGAAGGATGCTCTCAGGCAGTACCAGCGCTATCTTCCGACACTCCAGCTGAAGAAGCAGCAGCTTCAGATCGTGATCCGCGAGGCGGAGAATGAGATAAGAAAGCTGAAAGAAGAGCAGAAGAAAGCTGTTGAGAGTCTGTCTGGCTGGATTGCTGTCTACGGCGGCAATACGGCATTTCCTGAAGAGAAATCCATTGCTAACCTTGTCCAGATTGACAGGATTGTCAAGGATAAGGGGAATATCGCGGGAGTTGAGGTGCCTGTCTTCAAGGAACTGCTCTTCAAGAGGGTGGAATATGATCTCCGGTATTATCCGCTCTGGGTCGATAAAGCGCTCTCTGCTCTCAAGGATATAGCGAAATATGATGCGCTCGTTGCCACGCTTGAGGAGAGGATTGCTCTCCTTTCCAAAGAGCTCAGGACGACAACGCAGCGCGTGAATCTCTTCGAGAAGGTCAAGATACCTGAGACGAAGGAGAATATCAGAGTAATCGGTATCTACCTGCAGGATCAGCAGACATCGGCTGTTGTACGCGGGAAGATAGCGAAGAAGAAACTGGTGAAGGTGAGCTGATGATTGAGAAGATGAAAAAAGTCGTAATCCTCGCGGAGGCGGGGGGCAAGGCAAGGCTTCTTGAATCGCTTCGCCGCGCCGGTGTGATGCATGTCACGGATATTGTCCGCAAATCACAGGCTTCCGAGGATTATGAGTCAAAACGCGCAGAGTATGCGCGTGTGCTGCAGATCCTGGAAGAGAGAAGGGACAAGAAGGACAAAGCCGAGACGCTTATCTCCGGTGAGGATTTCAAGCGTATTCATCAGGGACTGAAGAATGCTGTAGAGCGCGAGGCAGAGCTCAAGGACAGCATCATAGCGCTGCAGAATGAGAGGGAGAGAATCCTTCCATTCGGTGAATTCGATCCCGGTGAGCTGAAAGCACTCGCTGAGGAGGGCATACCGCTCTATCTGTATACCGTCGGCAAGAAGGAGCTTGAGACCCTCAGGGAAAACGAGAGCATCTCATTCATACCTGTCGCCTACAGCGGGAAGGGCAATGCCGTCGCGCTACTTTATTCCCCGATGCCGCGTGAGATTCCTGCACAGCCATTCTCGCTCCCGGAAAGGAGCCTCGCTTCTCTTGATGCAGAGCTTCTTGCAGAAAGGGAGGAGCTTAAGGAGAAGGGGAATATCATACGCTCAGCATCGCGCTATATTGCATCCTATAAGGCATGCATAGCGTCCTGGGATGAGAAGATTACTTTCGAGCGTGTCAGCGCCTCTGTCTCCGGTGATGACATCATATACCTTCAGGGTTATGTCCCTGAGAAGTATGAGAAGAAGTTCAGGCGCTTTGCAGAGGATGAATCATTTGCATATGCAATCTCTGATCCCGAGGGAGACGACAATCCTCCGACGCTTGTCTCATATAAGGGAATCACGAGGATCGTAAAGCCGATATTCGATATCCTCGGCACAGTGCCCGGATATACCGAATATGATATCTCATCATACTTCCTCGTCTTCTTCTCCCTCTTCTTTGCGATGATCATTGGCGATGCAGGCTATGGTCTGGTCTTCCTGATTCTTGCCGTGATCATGCATGTGAAGTCGAAGAAGGCATCGGACATCAACATACTGCTGTATGTTCTTTCGGTGGTCACCATCATCTGGGGCGCGCTTACAGGGACATGGTTCGGTTCAGAGGCCATACTTCTGAAATTCCCGTTCCTCCAGCGTCTGATCATTCCAGCTGTCACGAACTTCCCCGATGTTGTCGGTGTGGATTCCACATGGGCTCAGAACATGCTGATGAAGTTCTGCTTCATTCTCGGTGCCGTACAGCTAGGGCTTGCAAGGGTGATGAATATCGTGCGGAAAGCGAAGGAGAAGGATCTGTCGCTTGTTGCAGAGGCAGGATGGTTCATCGATGTCGTCATGCTCTATCTTATGGCCCTTTATCTGGTCATCGGGCAGGCCGTGCCGTTTGGACTGATCATCGGAGGCATAGCGGCAGGATTCATACTTGTCTGCTGTTTCTCCGCGCAGGGACCAGGTGTCAGGTTCGTGGATGGTCTCAAAGCCAGTCTCGGAGGTTTCTTCACCACATTCCTCGACACGATCTCCTGCTTCTCGAATATCATGAGCTATATAAGGCTCTTTGCGGTAGGAATGGCTTCGCTAGCCATCGCGCAATCATTCAATGGGATGGCGGAAGGGATGCTTTCCGGCGCACTGATTCCTGTCGGAATCGCAATTATCGCTGTCGGGCATCTGCTTAATCTCGTCATGGGAATTCTGTCTGTTGTCGTTCATGGCGTCAGACTCAATCTTCTGGAATTCTCCGGTGCTCTCGGAATGGAGTGGACTGGATACAATTATGAACCATTCAGGAAAATGGTGAACGATAAAGCTGCTGAAAACAGCTAAGGAGAGGATATGGAAAATCTTGCTTATCTCGGAATGGCATGTGCACTCTGCTTTTCCGCACTGGGATCAGGATTCGGCACAGGCTGCGCTGGACAGAGCGCTGTCGGTGGATGGAAGAAATGCTACGCTGCTGGAAAACCGGCACCGTTCATTCTTGTTGCTTTCGCTGGCGCTCCGCTCACGCAGACGATTTACGGCTTCCTGCTGATGACATTCATCCGTTCAGCATTCGAGACAGGAGCCTCGTATCTTCTCTGTCTCTCTGTCGGTATGCTCGGAGGAGCAGCTATCGGTCTTTCCGCATGGTTCCAGGGCAAAGTCGCCGCTGCCGCTTCTGATGCTCTTTCAGAAACAGGAAAGGGAACAGCCAACTACTTCATCGTTATCGGTATCACCGAAACGGTAGCTCTCTTCACGCTTGTCTTCTCACTGCTTGCGCTCTGAGCTGTACAGGTTTACCAATTATTGAACAATTCCCGGTCTCCATCAGGATCTGCCGGGAATTTTCGTTAAGTAAAGTCTCTCAGAAAAAGAAAATCTCCCGAAAGGGAGATTTGAGAAAAGCGACCGACGGGAATCGAACCCGCATCTTCAGCTTGGAAGGCTGAGGTAATAGCCATTATACCACAGTCGCATTGAAGCTAACGGACAAGACAATACACAAAAGGAAAAAGCATGTCAATAAGAAATATCCTGATTGTTTGCTTTTGCATACAACCTCTGAGATAATCGCATTGATTGATTTGCATCAGAGGTTGTGATATAGTCGGCCCGAAACTGAATAACGGAGGATCCATATGGGAGAGCGCGGAGAAGTATTCTCAACGAAACTGGTTAAGGATGACAGGACTTATTTTTTCAATGTCAAGGAGAATATCTACGGAGATCTCTTCCTGAACATCGTGGAGTCCAGACCTACTGACACAGAGGGCAGATACCTCAGGCAGTCAGTCATCGTGTATCAGGAAGATATGGGGGAATTCATCAAGGAGTTCCAGAAATCAATTGACTTTATCAAGATGCACGGGACAAGGAAACCCCGCCAGACCACCCTTGTACGCCGTCGCCATGCGGATACAAGCCCAAGAAAGGAAGAGGAATGATCAGAAGAGGGAGGGCGTATCGTCCTCCTTTTTTACTGTGAAGGTGAGTCTCTCTATCGGCGATGGCCCGAGTTCTGCAATCAGTTCCCTGTGCTCCTTCGTCGGATATCCCTTGTGTTTTGAATATCCGTACTGCGGCCATTTCCTGTCTGCAAGATACATGATCCTGTCGCGTTCTGTCTTGGCAAGTATTGACGCAGCCATTATCTCAGGGACTTTCTGATCGCCCTTTACGATTGCATGGCATCCAATGGGAACATCCGGGCATCTGTTGCCATCGACAAGGAGCGTGTCTACGGCGACCCTGGCGGCAACTTTCTCATATGCTTTCTTCATGGCAAGCATCGAAGCCTGCAGTATATTGATCCTGTCGATGATCACATGGCTTATGGAAACAACTGCCCATGCAACAGCTTTCTCCTTTATGATTGCCGCAGCCTCATCCCTTTCCTTTTCCGTCATTCTCTTCGAGTCATCAAGAATCTGGAATGGAAAGTCTTCAGGGAGCACGACAGCTCCTGCTGTCACAGGTCCCGCAAGCGGGCCACGTCCCGCTTCATCGGCACCGCATATGATGCCATAATCCGTTTCTGCCAGGTTTTCAAAGAGACCGTTTTCCATATTCATCATCGATGCTATAATCATCGGGATTCAGTTTCAAGGAGGATGGAGCTTGTTCCTCAAGTCTCTCGATATATACGGCTTCAAGAGCTTTGCTGATAAGACTCACATCGATTTCGCTGGAGGCATCACATCGCTTCTCGGGCCGAATGGCTGCGGTAAATCGAATATCGTTGATTCTATTAAATGGGTACTCGGGGAAAAGAGCACCAAGAGCCTCCGTGCCGGCAAGATGGAGGATGTCATCTTCAATGGTACTGATACCCGTAAGCCGATGCCGTTTGCGGAGGTTGAGCTCACGATAGACAACTCCGAGCATCAGCTGCCGACTGATGTGGCAGAGGTAGCAATCAAGCGCCGTTATTTCCGCACCGGCGAGAGTGAGTATTTCCTCAATGGTCAGAAGTGCCTTCAGCGAAATATAAGGGAGCTTTTCTTCGATACGGGTGTTGGAAAAAGCGCTTATTCAATCCTTGAGCAGGGCAAGATCGATCAGATCCTTTCCACGAAACCTGAGGACAGGCGATATCTTTTCGAGGAAGCTGCTGGTATCTCGAGGTACAAGGAGCAGTGCCACAGTGCCGAGCTCGATCTTGAGAAGACCGCGCAGAACATTGATGACATCACCCGTTCCTATAATGATTCCAAACGATCGTGTGACCGTTTCCGGAGCCAGGCAGAGAAGGCTAAGAAAGCGAGAGAGCTTGAGACCAGGGCTTTTGACCTTGATGTAAGGTATAACCTTGCAAGGATCCGCACCTATTCCATGCTCAAGGAGCAGAGGGAGAAGTGGAAGGCCAATGCCGAGAGTGAGATTGCAAGGCTGCAGGGTCTGATGCAGACGCTCACTGCGGAAATTGATGCAGCCCAGGGTGAGCTTAAAAGCCGTAACGAGGAACTCTATCAGGCACAGCTTGGTATCAACAATCTTGAGAACAGCATCAAGATGGCTGAGGAGAGGATCAATATCTGGACGGAGAATTTCCAGGATGCCTCCATAAGGCTCAGAAGCGCTGATGACCGCATTGCTGGCATACAGAGCTCGATAGACCGCCTCCGTGGTGAGATAGAAAGCCTCGAGGACAGCCTCGCGCTCAAGCAGGATCAGGCCGACGAGGAGCTGAGGCAGATTGCTGCGATGACAAAGATGCAGGAAGAGAAGAGGGTCCGCATTACGCAGCTTGAAGAGGAAATCGAGAAACGGGAGGAACGCAGTGTCGCGCTTGATGAGGAGCTTCTTCATCTTACGGAGGAGCTCAAAAGCGTAATCGAGGATCTTGTGGCAGAGGTTGACGAGAACACTGATACAGCGTATTCCGGTGAACGTCGCGACAAAGCCGCCAAGGCTTTCCTCAGCAAGGCCGAGGAGGTTAAGGGTGTCGTCACGAACAGGATCTCGTTTCTTGGGACGCTCAAGGCGGATGCGCTCATCTCCAGGGAGATTGCAGAAAAGGATTTCTCCGTCTTCCGTTCGTCCGTTGATGAGCTCGTCGCTCTTTTTGATGAATACAGGGCCTCTATACCCCCAATCGTCGACAGCCTCCTTTCTTCTGATGGACTCATTGCCAGAAAACGCGATATTGAGAAGAGGGAAGGGGAGATAAGGAAGGAGAGTCAGGCAAACAGGACCGCTATCCAGCTCTGTCGTGATGAGACAGCGGTGCTGCGTCACGATGTGGATTCCCTTTCAGAGACAATCGATCAGCAGAAAGAGCATTACAGATCTGTTCTCAGCAATCTTGATATCGCGAAAAGCTCGCTGCAGGCTGTCCGCACCTCCATCGAGGAGAAGGAAAATGAGGCGGAGACTGCCCGGCTCGACTCGGAGAAGGACAGGAATCTTGTCCAGGAATACAACGACAGGATCAAGGCTGAGGAAGAGAGCCGCAGGCAGATGAAGGCCGAGCTTCAGGAGAAA
>CASFLH010000003.1 GCA_949295505.1 uncultured Spirochaetales bacterium
AAATGCGCCGTCGCCAATTGAAGTGACAGAATCCGGAATCACAATATCTGTATTGTCCCCGATATTCACTCCGGAGAAAGCATCTTCACCTATTTCAGTGATACTTGAACCTTCTCCGTTGTTATTGAGGAAATCAGAGATATCTACCGGCGTTCCTGAATTATCTGCAACAAGACCGGAATTCTGGAATGCACCATCACCGATGCTTGTGACATCTGAAGGAAGCTTACTCTTTCCACTCTCATCAGTTGTGACAATAAGCTTGTTGCTATCAGGATCATTTGTCGAAGGATCTCCAAGGATAGTACCATCTTCAGATACACTGAGGCTTGCGTTCGTGAATGCATTTTCGCCAATCGTTGTAAGAGTGTCAGGAAGCTGAACAGTAAGAGTTCCACCATCTACTGTTCCAACACCATTGAATGCATTATTGGCAAGTTCATCAGATTCAGAAACAACGATCTTGTCGATGACAAGCTCAGCTTTTTCATTAACATCCAGATTCGTATTCCCAGAGAACTCTGCAGCTGGTCCAGCAACCGGTCCAACAGGATCAGTACCTGTGATAGTCAGGCTTCCGATGAAGACAGGCTGCTCATGAGTCTCTTCCGATGTAAAGTAATCATCGATATTCTGGGAAACTTTAGCAGGAAGCGTTACTGTAAGCTTATCGCTTGTGGATGTTCCGCCGAGACCCGCGAATGCACCGGTACCAATGCTTGCAACCGAATCAGGAATAGTGATGTCTGTGCCAACGCCAGATCCAGCGAATGCACCATCGCCTATAGTTGTGAGGCCTGTAAGACCTTCAAGGTCCTCAGCATCAAAAGCTTTCACATCCTTGAACGCATCCTTACCGACAGCTGTCGCACCGCTTCCGGATACATCAACTGAGATAAGTGTATCCGCCCATTTGTTGATGCCGCAGATGGTCTTATCTTGTGCCTCGTTATCAGGCCAGTTCTCAGATCCTGTCACCGTGATGGATGTCAGGTTAGGGAATTTATCCTTGAGGGCAGCGGCCTTCTCGTCCGTATTGATGAGATCGATAGGCACAGTAAGTTCCTTAACCTCTGTGTATGTCTGGTTCTCACCATAGATTCTCGAAATTTCAGTAAGGCTGTTCATGTCATCTGTAATGACAAACGACGAGCCAATATTAATGCCTGCAAGGGCATTATCGCCGAGCTTAGCATCATTGGGGATGAATTCGCCAAGATCGATTGCGTTGCCTTTCTCATCAGCGACAATTCCAGAATTCTGGAATGCACCTTCTCCAATATCCTTAACGCTTTCAGGAAGCGCGCTATTGCCGTCCTGATCCTTTATTATGAGCTTTCCTGCATCAGAGCCCTGGATAACGCCATTGGCATCAACTGGAAGAGATGCATTATTGAATGCATTCTCTCCGATAACCGTGACTGTATCAGGAAGAACCACGTTGAGAGGATTCTCCTCGGTGGCACCAACGCCAACGAATGCGGAATTGCCCACCTCCTTGACATCATTCTTGACAACCACGTTATCAAGAACAAGCTCTGCATTACCTGATTCAGTATTCGGATTCTCACCTGCGAGTTTGCCAATAGCCTTTTCGGTATCAGTTCCTGGAACAATGATGAGATCATCTACGAAGACCGATGAAGGCTGATTATTCTCATCCCTAAAGAAGCCATCGATATCATCCGTGGCGTTCGTCGGAAGCTTCACGCTAAAGCCGTCGTTGTCCTTATCAGTACCGGCAAATGCGCCATTGCCGACAGAGGCGACTGAGCCGAGATTAAGCGCAGGGCCGATTGATGTACCAGCAAATGCACCATCATCGATAGAGCCTGTATAACCATCGAATATACCACCGCTGATTTCAGCTTCGGATGTTCCTCCATTAGTGAGAGTACCGCCGGATACTGTCTTATCACCATTCGGTGTACCAAGGGATGTATCCTTGAAAGCATTACTGCCTATTGACTCAAGTTCAGCAGGAAGCCTTGTCTCTGCATGACCATCCTTATCTGCAGTACCAATATACACAAGATTATCGCATCCTTCGAATGCGCCGTTTCCTATTGTTTTAAGCGAATCCGGGAAGATGATTTCAGAAACCCCTGAGCCTTTGAATGCGTCATCCTTTATCTCCGTAATGCCGCTCTGAGACAGGTCGACCTTATCGAGGGACTCCCAGTCACCGAGACCGGAGATGGTACCGTTGGATCCGGTACCAGGAGTTACGACAAGCTCCTCAAGATTCGGGAATGCCTCTTTAAGCGCTGCAATCTCATCAGGAGTATCAACTGCATCTGCAGGAACCGTAAGCTTCGTCACGTTATTATTCGGAGCGCCGAAAGCATCTGCAATATCCTTTCCAGTAAGCCCTGAATCAGGACCTTCTATAATGACTTCCTGCAGCGTATCAGATGGGCCGAAAGCGCCTTTGTCAAAGGTGCGATCCGCATTTCCTGCAGAGGGCTGAGGAATTGTTATGACATCAGCGCCGGTATCAACGAATGCACCGCTTCCGATTGATGCCGCATTGCCAGGGATTACAAGGTGATGCTTGCCATCTTCCTTGTTAACCTCTGTGATGCCTGTAGCACCATTGAAGGCTTTGTCGCCGATTGTAACAGTTTTATTCGGATGCTCTTCATCTCCTTTGAAGAGATTATCGAAGTTCTCTTTGTCGAACGCGGTATTGCCTTCGAATGCACCGCTTCCGATATTGCTGATAGCATTGCCTGCAGGGATCTTCACGCTGACATTCTCGTTGAAGCCATCCTCTGCAATATGGGTAATATCCTCTCCTCTGTATTCGAGAGGTATCTCAACTGATGTGCTTGTATTTCCTTCGACAAGCTCGACAGAGCCTGATGTCGTGAAATCTATGCTCCTGTCAAGGACATCGACATTGATGATGCCGCTTGTCGTCTTCTGGCTACTGGAGTTCGGAGCGCTGGGTAAAACTGTGCCGGGAAGCACCGCGCTGATGGTAACATCAGCAAGGTCCATATAGATGTCATTATGATATGTTGACTTGGAATCATCCTTTGCAGGTGCGGTTACTCCATCGACATATTTATTGCTACCAGCAGGGGTTGTATCCTTCACTGCTTCAGCAATGATCACTGCAAGGTTCGTCTTGTCTTCCTGCCCTGCTGGCCATACCTGCAGAGTCACATCGAACTTGCTGGCATGAACGCCGCCGATGATTATCTCGAAATCCTGGTAGACAACGTCATCTGTGTCGAATGCACCTACAGCATCCGTCACCGTAGCAGGGAGAGTGTACTCAGTATCAGCGCTTCCTGCTCCGACGAATGCTCCCGTTCCTACTGTCTCAAGCCCTCTTCCGAGGTATATGTTGCTGAGGTTCGATGCTCCGCCGAATGCATTCTCGCCTATCGTCTCCGTCCCGTAGATGTAGACGTTCGTCAGAGATCCAAGACCCTGGAACGCGCCATTCGCTACCGTGTCACCCCTGCTTCCGCCTCCATGCACATACAGGTTCCTGATGCTGCTGCCGAACGTGCCTACAGCGCTCCCCGTCAGCCTTGCCGGTATGTCCAGCGATGTGATCGTGTTGTTATTGAACGCTGTCGATGAGATCGTCGACGGTCCACTTCCCTCTATCGTTACGCTTGTCACCCCGGCATTCTGGAATGCTCCTCCCCTGATGCTCGTCACCGTGTCAGGTATCGTTATCGAGCCGAGGTTCGTTCCATTGAATGCGTTGCTCTCTATCCTGTTAACGCTTCCGAAATCCACATCCTTCAGCGCGCTGTTGCCCTGGAATGCTCCTTCTCCGACCGTTGTCGTACCGCCAAGGTCTACGCTCTTGAGCGCCTCATTGCCGCTGAAAGCTCCCTTGCCGATCGTCACCTCATTCTCAGGAAGCACTACCTCCGTAAGCCCTGTATTGCTGAACGCGTTCTCTCCGATCGAGCTCACTGCTCCGAAATCAACGGACGCAAGGGCGCTGTTCCCTGTGAACGCTCCCTTCCCGACTTCCGTTGTTCCTCCGAGGTCAACGCTCTTGAGCCCCTCGTTCCCCGTGAACGCGTTCTCTCCTATCACTACCGGAGATTCCGGCAGCGTTATCGTCTCGAGCCCTGTGTTCTGGAACGCCGCATTACCGATCGCCTCCAGCTTCGACCCTTTCTCGAACTCTACTTCCTTCAGCCCTTCCGCATCCTTGAATGCCTCGTTGCTTATCTTCGTGATCCCGCTTCCCACCACGACGCTCTCGAGCGCCGCCTTGTCCGCTGGATCCTCGTAGCCGACGAACACCGTGGCCTTGTCCTTGCCGTTGATGTACACGTCATCCGGGATCAGCAGCTCCGTCACCGCTGCTCCCTTCGCTACCCTTATCTCTCCTGCCGTGTTCACTATCAGGTACGGATACAGCTGCTGGTTCACCGTCTTCGCCGGGTCAGCCGCGCATCCTGCTATTATCATGAGTATCGCTATCGCCCCTGCCAGGAGCTTTCCTGCCTTCTTCATCCTCTCCCTCCTCAGATGTGGTACGTGACCCCGATGATCGCCGGGTGAACCATGAATGTGTTGCTTGACAGTATCTCCATTCCCGGGTGCGGCTGCAGCGTCATGCTGTTCCTTACCCTCCAGAACACCGATACGTCATCCGTAAGATGGAAATCGAATCCGAAATCTATTCCGAACATGAAATATGCGCTCATGTCCGCGTTCAGCTTCGTGATGTCTACTCCCGCATGCGCTCCGATGCGGAAGTCGAAGCCCTCATTCCCTATCAGCAGTGCCGCCTTCGCCAGCACAGGCACGCTCCAGTAGTAGCTGTCCGACGGGATGATGCTCCGCTGCGGATAGTACCCGCTGTATCCTGTCTCCACGCCTACCGCGAGGAAGCTCAGAACCCTCGCCTCATATGACGCCATGAAACCGAAGCCGTAGCCTGTCTCGAACTCATCCTTATCCGTCACCGGCGCGTTGTAGAAGTCATAGTACTGGTATGCCCACGGGCTGAACCCGACTGACACCGAGTGGATGCCCATCTCCTCCTCCACCTCTTCCTCCGCGACGGGGATTATCGCGGCGGGAAGCGCTGGGAGAACCTCTTCTTCCTCTTCCGGTACAAGCACCATGTATGACTTCATGTCCTCTATCAGCGTCTCTGCGGCTTCCTCTCTTGCCTCATAGCTGTAGCCCTTGGCATAGAAGAGCTCTGCCCTCGTTGGCGTTATGCTGTAGGTGACACCTGTCACCCCGTACTTCTCTGCCTCCGCATCGAGGAATGCCTTTGCTGTCTCCTCATCGACTCCGCTGTACGCTATCACTCCATAGCCATCATCTGCGGTGACGCTGCCCTCAACCCCGTCAACCGAGTACGGGATATAGACAACCCTTACCTCTGCAGGCTCTTCCTCTATAATTTCTGGTTCTGCAATGATTTCCTCTGCAGCCGGCTCTTCAATTGCTTCCTCTGCTGAGTCTTCTTCCTCTATGATCTCTGGCTCTGATATGGCTTCCTCAACAGAGCTTTCTTCTTCGATGATTACAGGCTCTGGTTCATCAATGATTGCTGGTTCCGGCTCTTCTATAATCACAGGCTCTGCTGGGATGATGACAGGGATCGCTCTAGTGTATGCACCGAGATCCTCTATGAGCGTCTCCGCTCCTCTCTCCCTTTCCTCGTAGCTGTAGCCTTCAGGATATGTCAGATCGATCGTATTGCCGTGTACGGTGTAATTGAATCCTGTGAGTCCGTACTTCTCCGACTCTTCCTTCAGGAAATCCGCGGCTTCTTCAGCTCCCACTCCGCTGTATGCGATCACTCCATGGCCGTCATCTGCCGTGATGCTGCCCTCGACTCCGTTCTCATCGAACTCGATGTAGACAGGAGATGCGATGACCGCAGGTACCTCTGCTGCCTCTGGCTCCTCTTCTGCCTCAGCTTCTTCTATGACCGCTGCTGCCTCCTCAGGCTCTTCTATCGCTGTCTCCGCCGGTTCGGATACCGGGGGGGGGTACCGTTTCATCAGCAGCAACCACCGCCGCGCTCTCTCCGGATACCTCCGCTTCAGGCTCTTCCCCGCCCTTCGCCATAAGCGAGAACCCTATGCCGCAGATCGCTATCAGAAGAAGCAGAAGTATCGGCAGAAGATACAGCTTCCTGCTCTTCTTCTCACTCTCTCCCGCTGTCCCTGCACTCTCGAATGACCTGCCCATTGTCTCAGGCCTACGCACACTCTTCTTGGCTCTCGTCCTCGTCACCGAGCGGAGCTTTGGTCTTTTATTGTTTTTCCCCATAATGCTATGTTCCCCTTGCTGCCTTCACAGCAAGCCGCATGAAGTATACCGAATATTGATAAATTTTTACAACAGGATTGTGGATACTGTGGTGAGATGCTGTTTTCTATAACATGCTATTTCTTCTTCTATAAAGATTATTCTCATTCGAATTCATTCATGCTGACATACACATTTTCTCTTCAGCCTGATTGCAAATCTTCTTTTCAGACAAAACTTTCCAGCGATGCTATATTTTAATCATGAATGTTGAAATGAATGATTTCCAGAAAATGGTTGTTCTCATTGATGCGGATAATACCCAGCTTTCGAAGCTGGAGGGGATACTGCATGAAGTTTCTACTTATGGCCGCATCGTTGTGAGGAAAGCCTATGGCAACTGGAAGAAGCGTCTTCTCGCGAAGTGGGAAGATGAGATAAAGAGGCTTGCGATCAAAGCCGAGCAGCAGTTTGACTATGTCGCAGGCAAGAATACCACTGATATCGCAATCGTAATCGATGCGATGGATCTGCTTCATACGGGGATGTACGACGCTTTCGTCCTTGTCTCTTCGGACAGCGACTTCACACCACTTGCCGTGAGGCTTAAGGAATCAGGAATATATGTGATCGGCGTGGGAGAAAAGAAGACACCTGAGGCTTTCTGCTCCGCCTGCGACAACTTCATCTATCTTGAGTATCTTGATTCCACGGATGAGGGGAAGAAGGCTCCGCAGCCGCAGAAGGAAAAGAAACAGGCAAAGAAGAACGGGAAGAAGAATGACGAGGAGGAGCAGATAACGCTTCATGTCGGATTCGCCTCCCCTGATATCGCGGAGATACATAATCTCATGAGGATCGCTTGCGAGAAGTTCCAGGATGATGATGGATACACGCCTCTCACTCTTGCGGGCAACTACATCAAGCGCGTCAAGCCTGAATTCAATACAAAGAACTACGGCTACTCCAAGCTTTCCGACCTGATAAAAGCCTTCCCGGATCTGTATGAGATCAAGCGGTACAGCTCCGGCAGTTCCTCCATGATTGTCTATCGCTGCAGATAAGCAAGAATCTCAGGGAAGAGTGAAAGGGAACGGCGGAGGATTCCATGAACATGGGCTATGAGGATCCCATAGTTCGTAATAGCCGTTCCCTCCTCTTCTGAAAGCGCATACCTGTATTTCATCTCCTTCTCTGTCAGCATACAGCCTCCGCAATGGATGACCAGCGAATAAGGAGAGAGATCTTCCGGGAAACCTGTTCCGGAACTGAATTCATAGATGAAATCCTTTCCTGTATGCTCTCTGATCCATTTAGGTATCTTCACGCTCCCGATATCCCCGCACTGCCGGTGATGGGTGCAGCCCTCCGCTATGAGGATGCGCTCCCCTCCTTTGAGCTTATCAAGCTTGGCAACCCCTTTCACGGCATTTTCCAGATTTCCTTTGTAGCGCGCCATCAGGATCGAGAAAGACGTGAGAGGAATGTTTTCAGGCACCTGTCTGGCAACTGTGCCGAAGACCTGGCTGTCCGTGATGATCATTCTTGTTCTCACGCCAAGCTCCGCGAGTGTGGAAGCAACCTCGTTTTCATTGATGACAACAATCTTGCCTTTGCCATCGAGTATATCGCGCATCGTCTGCTGCTGAGGGAGTATCAAACGCCCTTTCGGAGCTGCTTTATCAATAGGGATGACAAGGATGACATAATCGCCAGGAATAAGCATGTCACGGATGATAGGGCGCTCCTCCACGGTGCCTACAGCCCGGATGATGGCTTTCTTGAGATCCTCAATACCTCTGCTGTCTGCAGCGGAAGCCATGACGATGGCATTGATTGGAATCCCGTATTCAATTAATTGTGATGAAATGGATTGAATATCATCAGCAATATCCATTTTATTGATACAGACAACAAATGGAATATTCCTTTTTCGGATTGTATCAAAAAGACTGAATATATTTTCAGATATCTTCTCAGTGCCATCAAGTACGATTACAGCGACATCAGAGCGCGTAAGTTCACGACGCGCTTTGCCGACTCTCTTCTCCCCCAGCTCACCCTCATCATCCAGCCCCGGTGTGTCGACCATGACAACAGGTCCAAGCGGTAGAAGTTCCATTGACTTTCGCACAGGATCCGTTGTTGTCCCTTTCTCTTCGGAAACGATTGAAAGATCCTGGCCAATGACTCGGTTCATTATGCTTGATTTACCGGCGTTGCGGTTCCCGAAGAATGCTATATGTATTCTCTCAGATGAGGGCGTAGTGTTCATTTTTGCTCCTAGAAGCGGAAATCCCGCTCTCCATTCCCGATTTCTTCCAGATGGCGCTCGGCAAATTCACGTGTTCTCGGGTTTGGTATGTCATCGACCTCTCTCATGATAAGCTCCTCCCCGGCTTTCCTTGTCTCCGGGCTTGCATAGTCCATCAGATACTCCTTGAGGGTCATCAGGGCGTTGGGAAGACAGCAGTTCTGTATCTGTCCGGACTTGCAGAGCGACATGAAGCGGTCACCAGTCCTTCCTTCTCTATAGCATGCTGTGCAGAATGACGGGACATAGCCAAGATCAATCAGCCATTTCACAACCTCATCGAGAGTACGGTTGTCACTGACATCGAACTGTGATGAGTTCTCGTCTTCTTCCTCTTCCTCTGCATAGCCGCCGACACTGGTCCTTGAACCGCCGGAGATCTGTGAGATTCCCGCTTTGAGCGCCCTTTCACGCACGTTCTTGTTCTCACGTGTGGAAATGATCATGCCCGTGTAAGGGACAGCGACCCTGATGCATGCTATGATCTTCAGGAACGTCTCATCATCAATGCCGTTGTCAAAAACGGATGGATCTATATCATCAGCGTGCTTGATGCGCGGCACGGAGATTGTGTGGGGGCCGACACCATGCACAGCTTCAAGATGCTCCGCGTGCTTCAGGAGGCCTGCAAACTCATAGCGGTAAAGCTCGAGGCCGAAAAGGACCCCGCAGCCCACGTCATCAATGCCTCCTTCCATGGCCCTGTCCATGGCTTCCGTGTGATAGTTGTAGTCATGTTTCGGTCCTGTCGGATGAAGCTGGAGATAGCTCTTCTTGTGGTATGTCTCCTGGAAAAGAATGTATGTTCCTATCCCGGCCTCCTTGAGCTTCCTGTAATTCTCGACTGTCGTTGCCGCGATATTGACATTGACTCTCCGGATCGCGCCATTTTTGTGTTTTATCGAGTAGATTGTCTTTATCGACTCAAGCACATATTCAATCGGGCAGTTCACAGGATCCTCCCCTGTCTCAAGCGCAAGGCGTTTATGCCCCATATCCTGCAAGGCTATGACTTCAGCGCGGATCTCATCCTGTGTGAGCTTTTTTCTTGCGATATGCTTGTTCTTCGCATGATATGGGCAGTACACGCATCCGTTCACACAATAGTTTGAGAGGTAAAGCGGCGCGAACATGACGATACGGTCACCATAGAAGTCTTTCTTGATCTCACCGGCAAGACGGAAGATCTCATCATTGATATCCGGGAGGTCACAGGCAAGGAGCACAGAGGCCTCACGGTGATCCAGTCCCTTTCTCTTCCTGGCCTTATCAAGGATTGCTGAGAGGAGCTCCCTATTGCTCTTGTTCTCATCAGCATACTTCAGTGTCTCATTGATTTCGTCATCGCTGATGAATTCATCAGCGACCATGGAATACTTGTCGTACATTATTTCTCCTTTTGGGTCAGAACTTCTTCCCCTTCAGTCTTGCCCGGATATTACCAGAAAAGATTCCGCATAGCAATCTCGTCGAAGAATCTTATATTGAGATTATTGCTGACATGTTTAATATTTTGCAAATATTTGAATGGTATTTTATCATATTCTATATTTTATTTATATGATTACCATATTATTCTAACAATATTCTTAGGTTTTGTCATATGACTCTAAACATTGGTTTTTGCAATTATGATGATGATTTCATATCCTTTTGATTCTAGGATTTTCCCGTCCGGATTCAACCTTAAAACGGAAACATTGTGTTATTAATATCATTTGCTGCATATTGTTTTAATATATTTCTGGTGTAGCATCTGGTGTAGCATCTGGTGTAGCATCTGGTGTAGCATCTGGTGTAGCATCTGGTGTAGCATCTGGTGTAGCATCTGGTGTAGCATCTGGTGTAGCATCTGGTGTAGCATCTGGTGTAGCACGAAAGAAATATACAGTGTCAAATCGATTAAGAATCGCTCTTAAGGATTAATAATCATTCGCCTGTCTCTGAGATAACAGCTAAAACTATTTGATACAATCCCCACGAGTCAGAGAAGGCTCATAGCCATGCCTTAGGAGATCCTTTTTCAGAGTCTCCAGATTCTCTGCGCTCTCGTCGCCTGTTATCTTCTTGTTGTCATACAGCAGGTATTTTGATCTCACGGATAATGGTGTCAGGTTTGGCATGATGACATTGGCACCTGCATCCAGGCCTCTGATCTGTCCGTTATCGTCAGCGGTTCCCAGGGCCGTGGTTGATGGAAGCAGGACATGAGGGTCGAGGATGCGGACAAGAGAGAGCATGCGCAGGGTAAGAGAGACACTGCCCTTCTTCTCATCCCTGAATGGCGTGTCGTGATGAGGAATGAATGGACCGATTCCTACCATCTCAGGTTTCAGTGATGAAATGAGCACCATATCCTCCGCAAGAGTGTGGAAGGATGATCCTGGTGACCCCACCATCATGCCAGCTCCTGTCTGATACCCGAGCTTCTTCAGATTTCTGAGACACTGGAGCCTGTTATCGAGGGAAAGAGGCTCCGGATGGAGTATGCGGTAATGATTCTCATCTGCCGTCTCATGACGGAGAAGATACCTGTCCGCGCCCGCTTCCCGCATTGCCCTGTAGCTTTCAAAAGAACGCTCACCGATGCTTATCGTGAGTGCCGCGTCCGGGCATGCTTCTTTCACGGCGCGGATGATTCCTGTCATCCTCTCATCGGTGTAATACGGATCTTCACCGCTCTGGAGGACGAATGACCGGAAGCCAAGCTCATAACCATTGATGCATGTATCGAGGATATCGCGCGCGGAAAGTCTGTAACGCTCTGCATTCCTGTTAGAAACCCTGAGTCCGCAATAACGGCAGTCATTGCGGCAGAACGAGGAGAATTCAATGAGCCCCCTGAGAAACACGCGCCGTCCGTAAACACTGTCACGAAGGGATGATGCGATCTGAGAAAGCTCTCTGTCCAGTCCTTGATCCTTTGACGCGATAAGACTCTCCCAGTCATCGACGGAGAGAGTCTCCCTTCTCAGCAGACGCTGCAACGCGTTGTTCACGCTTTCGTGTAGAGGGCCTGGCTGGAAACGCCTGGTATGCGTCCAAGCTTGCCGGAAAGAGCGGAGATGATGTCAGCGCTGGCATCGACGACGATGCTGATGATGCTTACATTCCTCTCCCTGTACGGCAGTCCCATCCTGCCGATTATATACTGGCCATACTGATGAAGAAGGCTGTTCACTTCCTCAGCCTTATCCTTATCCTCTACGATGATACCAATGACCGCAAGGCGGTTTTCCTGTGTGTTTTCCATGCCTCGATTATATCCATAATCAGAAAATGCGTCTCCCCTTCACGAATTTCGCCATCACAGTGTCCTCCGGGTGCCTGTATACGTTGTATTCAAGTCTTTCCTCGATTGAAAGATCCTGTGATATCACAGTTTCAGCCGACCTGTCCCGGAGCAGCACGATATCCGCATCGTAGCCTGGTTCGAACGAGCCGACTCTGCCGAAGAATGAGCCGCCGCCTTTTGAAGCGAGGTAGAATGCCTCCGCAAAGCGCAGAGGCCGGCTGAGAGACTCTTCGAATCTCCATCTGAGCTTGCTCACGCCTATCGCATCCTGGATCATGCGGAGCATTGAGAGGGATGACCCGCCTGCGACATCGGTGGCGAGACCGACATGCACCCCGTTATCAAGGAATTTCCTCACAGGAGCGATACCTGAGGAAAGATTCGTGTTCGAAGACGGAGAGTGCGCTACAAAAGCCCCGCTCTCCGCCAGGAGTTTTATCTCGCTATCATCGGGCCAGACACAGTGCGCCATGATAGTTCTCGGGCCAAGCATGCCGAATTCCCTGTAGGCAGCGGCATAGCTTTGAGACCAGGGACAGAGCTCCCGTACCCAATCAACCTCGGAAAGGTTCTCATCGAGATGGGACTGCAGAGGGAGATGACGCTCTGCTGCCATCGTGCCGAGAGAGCGCATCAGGCTGTCGCTGCAGGATGGGATGAATCGCGGTGTTATTATCGGGCGTATCTCCTCAAAGCGCTCGGAAAGAGAGAGAAAGCGTTCCGTTTCCATAAGCGAGTCTTCCGTCGTCTCCACAAGATAATCCGGAGAATTCCTGTCCATGCAGACTTTTCCGACATATCCTGAAAGCCCTGCTTTCTCAAGTATTTCCATCAGCATCAGAGTGGAGTCAGTATGGATTGTACCGAATACGGAGACACGTGTTGTCGCACCTCTCAGGAGCTCTGCTGCAAGCGCATCATATGCTCTCTTTGCATATGAAAGGTCCCCATACTTACCCTCTTCCGGGAACGTGTGGTGATTAAGCCAGTCAAGAAGCTCCTCATCCATATAAAGACCCGCGAAGGCAAATTGCGGAGCATGGAGATGCAGATCTGATAACCCCGGAATGACCAGAGCGCCTTCTGCCTCGATGACATCACCTTCTCCCTTCTCCGCAGAGACTGCTTTCACTTTGCCGTTCTCAACGATGAGATAACCATTCCTGACTGCTTTGAAAGAGCCTGGATTCTCCGTCCAGATTATATCGCCATGAATCGAGAATGCTGCCATAGTAACCCTCCCGGAATGTAGCTGGGCGTTTACGGCAGCCGGTAGAT
Source organism: uncultured Spirochaetales bacterium (assembly GCA_949295505.1). Classification (GTDB taxonomy): domain Bacteria; phylum Spirochaetota; class Spirochaetia; order Sphaerochaetales; family Sphaerochaetaceae; genus Ornithospirochaeta. Next base: position 13,143 of record CASFLH010000003.1, read on the forward strand.
ACGCCTCTCCTTATTCGAGGCTTATACATTCCTTACACTTATATTTTAGCACGCTTTCACGCAATCTGCATTCCGAATCTGCAAGGCTCTCCCATATTCATCAAAAATACATGTTCTGCGGATTCTGTTACATTGACACCTTTTCATGCTGTGGGCTAGCATCGATGCGTGAACTACGACAATCCCAGGGTAATCAGGACAAAAAGCTATCTCAAGGAAGCACTTATTGAGCTGCTGAAAACAACGCCTTTCGAGAATATAACCATCAAGGCTATATGCCAGAAAGCGGCTGTGAACAGAAGCACTTTCTATGCCTACTACTCATGTCCGCGCGACCTGATTGACGAGATCGAGTCAGATATACTCTCCAAGCTCCCTGATTACGATCCCTCCGATCACAAGCCATTTCTGGATTCAATCATCCCATTCATGCAGTACATCAAGGATAATGCCGATGCATTCCGCATACTGCTCTCATCTTCAGCCGACACAGCCTTTGGTGAGCAGATAGTCTCTGCTGTAATGGACAAGTACGATGAATTCACATCGATGTCTGATCAGGCTGAGAAGGAAATGGGATTCATCTTCGTTGTCAACGGTGTTGTCGGTGTCGTTCGTACCTGGATAAACGATGGCTGTAGATGGAGCGTTGAGAAAATCTCTCGCCTGATTGTGAGCATGTCGTTCATGGCTGTCGGGCGCAGTCCTGCCAGCGCGTATCGCAGGACATTGTATTGATGCATAAAATTTAAATAAATATTCATAATCTGCATATTTTATTTGACTCCTTATGTGTTTGCCGGAATAATTAGTGAAAAAGGAGTCAATATGCCTGAAATCCGTTTCTATAGCGGGGAGAACATCCCGCTAGAACTTCATAAAGTCCGCATTGTTCAGAAACTTGACCTAGTACCAGTGGAAAGAAGAGCCGAGGCCATTGAAGAGGCTGGATACAACACTTTCCTGCTGAAGAACAAAGACATATATCTCGACATGCTCACCGACAGCGGTGTCAACGCAATGAGCGACAGACAGCTGGCGGCGATGATGGTTGCGGATGACAGCTATGCCGGCAGCTCGACATACACCCGTCTTACCGACAAGCTTACGGAAATCTTCGGGACTGAATACTTTCTTCCGGCGCACCAGGGACGTGCTGCGGAGAACATCATAGCAATGACCTTTGTGCAAAAGGGATCAATCATCCCGATGAATTACCATTTCACTACGACCAAAGCGCACATCACAAGGCTTGGTGGCTATGTCGAGGAACTTGTGGTCGATGAAGGCGTGAAGGTTGAAAGCGACTGTCCGTTCAAAGGGAATTTCGATCTTGAGCGTCTTGAGAAGCTTCTGAAGGAGAATCATGACAGGATACCCTTCATGCGCATAGAGGCTGGCACGAACCTCATAGGCGGGCAGCCTCTCTCTTTGGAGAATATCGAGATGGCTGCGGATATCGCACATAGATATGGTGTGCTTACCGTCATGGATGCGAGCCTGCTGCAGGATAATCTCTATTTCATAAAGACACGGGAGGAAAAGGCAAAAGACCTGTCGCTGAGGGAGATTACCAGAAGGATTTCTGGGAAGATGGATATCATCTACTTCTCAGGACGCAAGCTCGGCTTTGCCCGCGGTGGTGGGATATCCATACACAGCAAGGAACTGTATCTGAAGATGAGAGAGCTTGTTCCCATGTTTGAAGGCTTTCTCACATATGGCGGAATGAGCGTCAGGGAAATGGAGGCAATGGCCGTCGGACTTGATGAGACAATGGATATGGACGTCATCTCCCAGGGGCCTCTTTTCATAAAATACATGACCGATGAGCTGATGAAGAGAGGTGTTCCTGTCGTCACTCCGGCAGGAGGACTGGGATGTCATCTCGATGCAATGCGTTTCATACCGCACGTGAAGCAGGAAGAATATCCTGCAGGAGCCCTTGCAGCAGCCGTATTCATCGCGGGCGGTCTCAGGGGAATGGAGAGAGGAACCATCTCGGAGCAGAGAGAGGAAGATGGCTCGGAACATCTTGCTGCCGTGGAACTGCTGCGCCTTGCACTGCCCCGACGCGTATTCACGCTCTCCCAGGTTAAATATGCCGTTGATAGAATCTCCTGGCTCTATGACAACCGCAGCCTCGTAGGAGGTCTGAGATTCGTTGAGGAACCATCCTCACTGCGATTCTTTTTCGGCAGGCTGGAACCCGTATCTGACTGGCCGCAGAAACTTGTTGAAGCCTTCCGGCGCGACTTCTCAGACAGTCTGTGAAAAACACCCTCCCGCACAGGGAGGGAACATTATTTCTGTTGCTGAAAAGCTTTGTGAAGCATTATGGCAGCATCAGATTCTGATACTGCTTTTAAGACTCTCGACCTCACCAATGGAAAGACCAGAGAACTCTGCGACTTTTGAAAGCGGAAGAGAGCCGTCTGCTATCATGTTTCTTGCAGCATGTATAGCCCCGTTTCTCCAGCCTTCTTTAACACCTGATTTAGCAAGAAGTCTCCCGCCTCTTAGGCGGCGAGATGAATTGCGTCGCTTTTTTGCCATATGTTGGATGATGTTATATCGTTTCTACGGTATAATATATAACGAGGAGAGATGATGGGCGGAAGACGC
>CASFLH010000004.1 GCA_949295505.1 uncultured Spirochaetales bacterium
GAATACTATGCAATCGATGAGAAATACAGCGGAAGGGATTTCATAATACGTGGTCAGGATGGACTGCTTCCTGGTGTTTTTGTCAGGGTAGTGGAAAGCGAGGTGTGACGTGAAGGAATCGAAGATATCGAGATTCGCTATCCGGCACTCAGCTGTGCTGACGATGATTCTTCTGGCTCTTGCTCTGTTCGGTATTTTCAGCATCTATACCACGAATCTTGAATTCATCCCCGATATGGATATGCCGCAGATATTCGTTATATCCATATATCCTGGAGCATCTGCTGAGGATGTTGAGAATGATGTCATAGATGTACTTGAGGATGATTTCGTAACGCTCCCAGATTTCAACGGCATGGACAGCGAGGCGATGAACAGCATCGGCGTCATAACCATCACATTCCGCGATGGTGTGAACCCTGAAGATCAGCTTAATGAGGTCCGTAACAGGATTTCCGATCTGTCATCATCACTTCCTTCAGGCCTTACCGGAGAACCTATGGCAATCATAGGTGGCGCGACGATGCTTCCTGTTGTCTCGTTCTCCGTCGAGGGCGGTGGCGATACAGCTGCCCTCTCCGAGTATATAACAGAGAACATAAGGCCTCAGCTTACGAGGATTCCCGGCGTTTCCACGATAACCATCTCCGGTTCGGAGACTCCTCAGGTGGATATAAAGCTCAGGCTTGATGACCTTGCAAGCAAAGGTATTTCGCCGCTCACTGTCTATCAGATACTGCAGTATTCCAATCTGGCGATGCCGCTCGGTTCAGGGGTGAGCAGCGGCAGGAGAGTCGACCTTAGATATGATGGTACATACGAGTCACTTGATGAGATAAAGGCGCTTCCTGTCGGTGCAACGGACAGCGGTGAGATTATCAGGCTTTCCGATGTCGCTGATATCAGCGTTGAATACAGGGGCGAGGATTACACTGTAACGACAGAAGGGCAGGATGTCATCGTTGTCGAGGTTGCCAAGCGTGCTGATGGAAATACGATACAGATAACCAATGAAGTCAAGCGTATTCTCGAGGAATCCGAGAAGGAGACTGGCGGAGCGGTGACTTATCACATGATCAGTGATGACAGCCGTCTTGTCATCGCCTCCTTGAAGAATGTCATCGAATCAGGTGTTCTGGGTATTCTCATCGCAGTTCTTGTCATCTTCATATTCCTCAATGATCTGAAGGCGACGCTTGCGATCGGACTCTCGATTCCGCTTTCTTGTTTCTTCACATTCATCGCGATGAAGATTGCGGGTATAACGGTGAACATCCTTTCGATATCAGGAATCGTAGTGTCCCTGGGATCGATTGTCGATGCATCAATTGTAGTTCTCGACCAGGTGTACAGGTATTTTCAGGATACGGATGAAAACGGTAATCCGCGATACAGCGTCACGGAGTCGATTTACCTCGGTACCGGAACCGTTGATAAATCTGTAATCGGATCCAACCTCACGACCGTTATCGTATTCATTCCTGTCATACTTCTTTCAGGTCTTGTCGGAAACCTTCTTCACGATATCTCGCTTACATTCATGATAGCCATCGGCTCATCACTTCTTGTTGCCATGGTTTACATGCCATATCTTCTCAGGCATTTCCTCAAGGATAGCGACAGCAGGAAAAAGAAGAAGGACAGTGCTCCTGTCAGGGCCCTGATCAAGGTGGAGAAAGGCTATGGGCGTTCACTCGGTTTCTGCCTCAACCATACTCCGTTCATCATCGTGCTTGCACTGATGATACTGGTCCTCACTGTTTATTCCCTGACGAGCCTCACAATCTCGTTCATACCATCTACGGATAACAGTGACTTCTATATAAGTATTTCCCTGCCATCGAATTACAATCTCGATCAGACAAAGGAAGTGATGACGAAGGCTGAGCATATTCTCATCGAAAATGTCCCTGAACTCGAAACAGACATTGTCTATTCGGGAAAATCAGTGGATGCACTCTCGTTCTCATCGTCCGAGAATGTCGGAGGAATACATGCCATTCTCGTGCCGGTTGCCGAACGTGACAGGAATGTTCACGAGATAATCCTCCAGATGCAGTATGCGCTCGCTTCCGAGATTCCAGATGCGAAGATCGAGGTCAAAAATGGTGGCTTCGATTACCTTGTCGGATATATGTCCGGAGGCGGCGGCTATGGAATCACATTCCTCGGTGAGGATGAGGAAGTGCTTTATGAGTACGCTGAAGACCTCAAGGAGTTCCTTGAGAAGGATCCTGAGGTTATATCTGCATCTGTTTCAAGCACATATGATTCGACATCGGCTGTTATGGATGCTTCATATGAATATCTTTCATCGCTTGGCATTCCGAATTATGAAGCTGCGATGACCACCGCAATCCTTTTCAATGGAATGGATACAGGAATATTCCATGATCCGGATTCCGGAAACAGGTATGATATCCATCTTTCTTCAGATGCCACGGACAGACCAGTCAACCAGTCTCTTCTGGACAGCATAAGAATCAACACGCAGGCCGGCAGTGTTGTCACAATGGATGCGATTTCAGAGATGGATATCGAAACATCGCTTTCATCCATAAGCCATACTGACAGAGCTGTATCGATGACAGTCAGTGCCCAGATAACAGGCGAATCAACGACAGCGCTTTCAAGGCGTGTAGCACAGTATATCGCAGAGCATCCGATGCCGGATGGAGTTTCTTCTGATACAGGTGGTATCGATGAGCTCATAGCGGATTCTCTCGGACCATTGATGCAGGCGCTCGCGATCTCTCTCTTCCTCGTATATATGGTCATCGTTCTCATATACGAAAGATTCGATCAGCCGTTGCTGATCATGCTTCTTGTACCGTTCTGTGTCATCGGTGTCGTCCTTTCGCTTGCAGTGTTCGGTTCATCGCTGAGCATGGTTTCCCTTCTTGGTGTCGTTACGCTTGGCGGTATGCTGGTAAACAACGGTATCATCATGGTCGATTACATCAACCAGCTTCAGGAAGGCTCGAAGCGAGAGCTGATGACCAGACGCGGAATCGAATGGGATGATGATGTAAAGAATATAGGAAAGCTGTCCTATGAGGATGAGATGACAATCCTCTTCGATAACGTCAAGAAGGGTACTGCATCGCGACTCAGGCCTATTCTGATGAGCGTTCTCACGACTGTTCTCGGTGTCATTCCTATGGCAATCGCGACAGGTGAAGGTGCTGAGATATATGCTCCTCTCGGGCAGGTCATCATGGGCGGTCTTACGACTAGTACATTCATCACGCTCTTCCTGATGCCGACGTTCTACTTCATTCTTGAGCGTCATAAAGTCAGGAAGGCATATAACTGGAAAGGAAATACAAAGGAGGCAAATTGATATGAAGAAGGCAATATTCCCGATAATAACGATAATGATCCTGCTTCTTGCAGGCTGTACATTCGCATTCAAGACGAATGTCACTGTTGAGGTCCAGATTGATGGAGTCGATGAATCATCATTCGACAACGATATTTTCATATTCGCATTCAGAAATGCAGCGGACAGAGATTCTGTTTATGACGAGCTACTTGCAGAAGCCCAGAAAGAGGACTCAAAAACTGGTGAATTCGATGGTTATCTATACTCACAGTACAAAGTGCAGGGAAAGCCTTCCGGAAGTATTGCAAAGGCGATTGCCAGGTATGTTAGCGGAGGCAGCGGATTATTCCAGGATACTGATGGAACAGCTGCAACCATGACGATTGAATGGACGACGACTTCACCTGAATACGGTGAGGATTATGATAGCCCATATATCTATCTCTTGGCAGCAGGCGAAGGCTCTGACGGAAAATGCTATCTTGGACAGGTCGATGCTGAGATACATAGCAGCGGATCAAGTTCCGCTCTTATAAGAATTTATGACACTGCAGGGCTGAAGACGGAAGAAAACGTATGAGAAAGATATTCCTGCTTCTTCTTTCTGCTTTGATTCTGGTTCCGCTTCCGTCCGGAACAGGGCAGAGATATACATTCGATGACCTTATGTCTGCGATTGAAACATCCAATACAGATATAAGGAAATCCGATCAGGCGATTCAGGAAAGCCATTACGATACTCTTGATGCGAAAGGAGCATACACTCCTACGATTGACCTTCTTCTGACAGGTACGTATATGGCAAATCCGTCGCTTGGCCCGATAAAGGTAAGTCCATCGGACGTGAAAGGTCTCCCTGATATCATGGCATCGGTATGGACAGATCCGATTGATGTCTCGATGAAGATGGACAATAATCGTGTTCAGGGACAGCTTACGCTTACGCAGCCTATTTACACATGGGGCAAGATCTCAAATGCCGTGAAGCTATATGAGACGGTTGAGAGCCTGAGGACCATGGAAAGGAATGACAAGCTTGACCAGAAGGAGACGGAACTCAGAACGCGTCTGGATGCCCTTTACTGGATGGGTGAGATCTATGACCTTCTTGATTCCATCGATGAGACTGCTGATCGTCTTATATCAATTGCGGAGACAGGAAAGGAAAACGGCATGCTTCTCGAGGAGGATGTCCTCGATGCAAAGATACAGCAGCGTCAGTCCGATGTCGCACGCCGTGAGCTCGATAGTCAGTATTCTGCCGTGATTGAAGGACTGCGGACGCTTACGGGAATTCCCGATCTTTCTCCTGATATGATTGATTACACCCCCGATACTTCTCTATATGATTCCATCCTATCGATGGATCCTGAAGAGATAAAAAGCATGGCAGTTTCCCCTGATTCCCTTCCTCTCAGGATGCTCAGCGGAATGGGAGATGTCCAGGAATACAGGAAAAACATCGCAAAAGGCAGTATATACGGACTTCCCGATATTGCTCTGCAGGTGAGTGCTTCATACGGTGGTGTCATCGATTCCAACTGGCTTGACAGTGATACATGGGGGGTGAATATCACACTCGCCCTGACAACGAATCTCTGGGATGGCGGCAAGAAGCTCAATGACATAAAGAGAGCTGAAAGCGGCATAAAGAGCGCAGAGCTGGATTATGAGGCTGCAGTGCGTACAATCGAGGAGAATTCGGTTTCTGCATACAACGAGGCCATGCTCTCGATGGAGAAGATAGAGTATCTAGAGGCAAAAGCTGATCTCAACGATTCGAAGATCGCGAAAGAGGAAAGACGTCTTGAACTGGGAACTTCCAGCGAAAGCGATGTCCTCACGATGAAACTCGATTCTCTGCAGAATGAAAGCGAACTCCTATCGGAGAGAATAAAGCTTTCAGCTTCTGTAAGTACTCTGATGTATCTGACATCATCTGGCATGAATCAGCCGTTAATCACAGATGGTACCGTGTAAGGGAAGAGGGCAGATCCCTCTTTCCTTCGACTTCCAATTGCATTCTATCCGTTTTATTCTTGCTTTCCTTTCATTGTTGTCTTATATTAAAAACACCCCACCCCCGTGGGGTGTATGGAGCTTAAAATGAAGGAAACCTTCGATATAACTGGAATGAGCTGTGCCGCGTGCCAGATCAGGGTAGAGAAGAGCGTCGAGAAGCTTGATGGCGTCGAGTCCGTCGCTGTCAATCTTCTGAAGAACAGCATGGAAGTCGAGTATGACGACAAGAAGCTTTCAGAGGATGGGATAGTCGAGGCAGTTGAGAAAGCGGGATACGGGGCTGCTCCGAGAGTGGCTGAAGCAAAATCCTCCGCGAAGGGAAAGTCACCTGCAGATACAGCAAGGGAAGAGTATCTGAAGATGAAGAAACGCCTTATCTCATCGATTATCTTCACCGTTCCTCTATTCTATATCTCGATGGGACATATGATGGGCTGGCCGCTTCCATCCGTTCTTCTTGGAGTGGAGAACTCAATGGTATTCGCGCTAGTGCTTTTCCTTCTTGTCATTCCTGTTGTTTTCATCAATTTCCGCTTTTTCAGAAGCGGTTTCAGGAATCTATTCCATCTCTCTCCGAATATGGATTCGCTTATAGCGATGGGGTCAGGTGCAGCTCTTGTCTATGGCATTTATGCTCTTCTGCGTATCGCATATGCCCTTGGTCATGGCGATATGGCGACAGCTGAAGCATTCAGCATGGATCTCTATCTTGAATCTGCTGGTATGATACTGACTCTTATCACGCTCGGTAAATTCCTTGAGGCAAGAGCTAAGGGAAGGACGACAGATGCGATTACAAAGCTAATGGATCTCGCTCCTAAGACAGCAATTGTCATAAGAGACGGAAAGGAAATTGAGATTCCGTCTGAGAATCTTGTAAAGGATGATATAGCAGTAATCAAGGCAGGTGCATCGATTCCGGCAGATGGCATTCTTATTGAAGGCAGCGGAGCTGTGGACGAGTCAGCGATTACCGGTGAGTCCATACCTGTGGAGAAGAAAATAAACGATAACCTGACAGGTGCAACGGTTCTGAAGTCCGGATACATGAAGATGCGCGTGGAGAAAACAGGTGAGGAAACTGCTCTTTCTGCAATCATAAGGCTTGTGGATGAGGCAACAAGCTCGAAAGCTCCGATTGCAAAGCTTGCTGACAAGGTAAGCGGCGTATTTGTTCCTATAGTGATTGCGATAGCGCTTGTATCTGCAATTGTCTGGCTGATAGCAGGGGAAAGCTTTGCTTTTGCGCTCTCCATCGGTATTTCAGTGCTTGTCATATCATGTCCATGTGCACTCGGACTTGCCACGCCTACTGCGATAATGGTCGGAACGGGAAGGGGGGCATCTTCCGGTATCCTCATAAAGAGCGCGGAGGCATTGGAGACTCTGCATTCAATCGATTCCGTCGTCTTTGATAAAACCGGAACGATAACAGAGGGCAAGCCGTCCGTTACTGATATCATAACAATCAATGGAATTGATCCTGATGAACTTCTGTCGAAAGCCGCGGCTGTGGAGAAACAATCCTCGCATCCGCTTGCCCTTGCCATAATCGAAGAGGCAGAGAAGAGAAGCATAGCCATAGGAAAAGCAGATAATTTCAGGACTGTGGATGGCAGAGGTGTTTCCGCATACATCAATGGCTCTTTTATCGAGGGGGGAAACCGCAGGATTCTTTCTTGTTATCCGGATGAACTGAGAAAAGGGGAAGAACGGCTTGCCGATGAAGGAAAGACACCTCTGTACTTCACGGAAAACGGCAGAGTCATAGGAATGATAGCTGTTGCCGATACCATAAAGCCATCTGCGGAAAATGCGATGTCTGACCTCAGACGCATGGGTATAAAGACCATCATGCTTACCGGCGATAATAAACGCACAGCTGAGGCTATACAGAGGCAGGCAGGATGTGATGGTGTCATTGCAGAAGTCCTGCCTCAGGATAAGGATGCAAAGGTCAGGGAACTCCAGCAGAGCGGTGGGAAAGTTGCCATGGTCGGAGATGGCATAAACGATGCCCCGGCACTTGCCCGCTCCGATGCCGGTATAGCTATCGGTGCCGGTACGGATATCGCGATAGAAAGCGCGGACATCGTTCTCATGAAGTCAGATCCGGAGGATGTTCCGAGAGCAATAGAACTCGGAAAGGCAACTATGAGGAACATAAAGGAGAATCTCTTCTGGGCTCTGTTCTATAATGCAATATGTATTCCTGTTGCAGCGGGTGTGCTTTATCCTGCATTCGGAATAAAGCTCAGTCCGATGCTCGGAGCGCTTGCAATGAGCTTCAGCTCGGTTTTCGTCGTCTCCAATGCTCTGAGACTCAGGTTTTTCAAGCCAAAATCGGGAAGCGGAGAAAAAGTATCTTCTGAATCCGGAAGAAGTGAGATAATCATCTCTGATATAGAGATTGAAGATAACATAATTGATGATATCGAGAAGACAGAAGGAGTGAATGGTATGAAGAAGACTGTAATGATCGAAGGAATGATGTGCATGCATTGCGTGAAGCATGTTCATGATGCGCTTGCTGCAATTGATGGAGTGACAGACGCGGATGTATCTCTTGAAAACAAGAGTGCTGTCGTAAAATCTGAGAAGGAAATTTCCGATGATGTGCTTAGGGCTGCAGTAACGGAAGCAGGATACGAGGTAACAGCAATTGAAGGCTGACAGGAATAGCGTTACACGCAAGATTAATATCGTACGTGGTCAGCTTGAGGGTATACAGAAGATGATTGATGAGGACAGATACTGCGTGACGATCGCAGATCAGATTCTCGCTTCATCTGCTCTTCTGAAGAAAGCTGCCCAGGAAGTGCTTGAAGCTCATATCAGGAGTTGCGTGAGGGATGCTCTTCAGACTGATGAACCTAATGAGAAGATTGAAGAAGCGCTTGCCGTACTTGAGAAGATGACTTCAAAAGCATGAATGATTAGCTGGAGAGGGTAATACCAATCCAGCTTTTTCTTTATCCTGTATTCGCTGTAGCGGTCTGAGAGTATGGATTCGATATCATCCTTTGAAAGCAGGCTTGAATGCGTCAGGCATGAAAGCACATCCTTCTCCGCATTGCCGAGCTCTGGATAGGACCCTGAAAGATCCACAAGCCATATGGTCAGGACGGTCTTCTCAAGCGATGTCTCTATCTGAGGGCTTCTCAGCCTGATATTGCTGACTGTGAGGAATATCTGATAGCCGCCATAACCCTGCCGCTCAGAAAGTCCTATCCGCCTGAATGCAGACATCACGACATCATTGCGGGGTTTCGTTGTTCCTCCGCGGAAGAACACGTCAGTTGGGATCAGCATCTTCCCAGGATTCTCGAAGCGGTAATACGTATCGTAGACCTCGATTCTGATGCTGCCGTTCGGGATAGAGTAATCCGCATGCATTATCGTGTTGACCAGAGCCTCCCTGAGAGCTTCCCGGATATCCGTATTGATCCTTACCATGTTCTCATCAAGTCGGAAAGCTGCTTTGCTCGTAGAGACAAGCTTCTGATAGACAATGCTGTAGAAGTTGAAGACATTCATCTCTTGCGGTCCGAGATCATCTGTCGCTATCCTATCGCTCCAGCGGTCAGCTGATCCCCTGTAATCGAAGTAGTCGATCTGATAGGAATCATAGTATCGCTTGATCGTGTTGTACTTGCCGAAGAGAAGGAGCGTTCCTGCATATGGGCAGATGCGGCTTTTATCGGAATCATCGAACAGACCGAGGTGCAGGAGGAAATCCTGCATCTTCATATCCTCGTATGCACCATCGGGATAGCGTGCCTCTACAAGCTGCCTGAACATAGCAAGCGTGGGTTTGTCCAGATCATCGATAGTGAGGTCCTTCATCGGTATCCTGTCATTGCTCTTCGGGCTTCCGTTGCGTATGAGCATCTTCAGCTCTTCTTCGCTGACTAGGTAATCACCTTCGCCGCGGCGTATGTATGTCTGCCTTATGTCCCCATTGAGGTAAACAGGAAGCTCTGAGAAACCCGCCTGCGGGATCGTGATCCTGATCACTTGCTTCCCGGGGGGAGAACTCGGTTATCTCGAAGGCAGCTGTGCTGAGGGAGAGTGAGCTGATCTTCTTAGGATTGCGTATCGTATTCCAGAAATCGCTTTCCATCCTATCAGCACCGGAGACCCCTGTGACAGTGAACGTATGGTTCTTCTCCGCTACGCCGAGAACCAGAACGCCTCCATTGGTATTCGCAAAAACTGAAACGGTCTCCCACATTGATTTCGGGAGGGCAAAGGAAGCTTCCTTGAATTCGATATCCACTCCTTCCTTTTCCAGGAACTCAACAAGATTATCAATGGAAATATTCCTGGCTTCTGCTGTCATTCGTAAGTACCTCTTTTCATGATGATAATATGATTTCACCTGAATGTTACCTGCAAATCGAAAAATACAACTGATTATATTTCTTGCAATATAAAGAAATAGCTATTTTAATCACCTGATTGTCACCTGAAAATCACCTGTTTGATAAGAAGAATGCCCAGCGTTGTCTGCTGGGCATTCAGGGGTAGACGATCTATCTTCTCAGATGCTACGCCAGCGGGGGAAGGAGAACTCCCCTCTGTAGTTCGAAGCATTGTAGATAGGATATTTCTCCGGGTCGTAGATCTTCCCGTCCTTTATCTGGGTGCTTCCGGAAGGTGTATATACATACATCCTCTTCCTGTCCCAGAGGATTATCTCATCACGGTTGTCCCCGGTTATATCCATGACTTCAGCTGCAAGCGCAGGATGTCCGTCATCAGGGAAGCGGACAGCTTCATTGCCGTATCCATCGATCATGCCGACGCTGCCGTTCATGAGGATCAGGTCCTGCCCCGATCCATCCCAGTTCACCGGTGTGATGATATTCCCGTTGCAGAGCATCTCCCTTGCCCAGAGCTCGTTGCCGTCGCAGTCGTGCATGTAGATGATGCCGTTGTTGCCCCAGAATGTGGTCGTGCAGATCTCAAGGCCCTTGCGCTCAGGGATGTAGTTCCCGATGCTGATGCGCTGCCCATGCCCGTTGATGTCCTTCACGAGTATCCTGCCATCGAGGGTGAGAAGCATGAAGCCTTCCCATCCCGATACGATTGCGATGCGCTCTTCCTCATCCGGATTGAAGCGCCCGATGATGATCTCATCGGTGTGATCGTTCTCTATGGGCAGGGACCACATGAGCTTCCCGTCATGATCGATCATATTGTAGCAGGCATAGATCTCATCCTTTCCGTCGCCATCGATATCCATCGAGTAGGGGAAGTGACCGGTGTTGTACTTCGAGAATGTCCATACCGGCTTCAGCTCTGAGTCATAGACCCAGATCCTTGAATACCTGTCCTTGATGAGGATGTCGGATGGGCGTTCCTTCCCTGTGACATTGACGATCCTGATAGCATCCACATTGAGGCGCGTGAAGGCATACCTTCCGAATTCCAGCCCGATCACATTCCCTGGCGGGTCAGTCAGTACCGGGGTCTCTGTCTCGCTGATGACCTTTCCTGTCCTGCCGTCGAGGATCATCAGGCGGAAATCCCATGAGGCAATGACCTCATCGATCCCATCGCCGTTGATGTCATAGACCTGGAATGGCAGATCAGTCGTGAGCTCGATGACGTCCTCGTCATCCCTCGGCTCTCCTATCTGCCAGAGTATCTCCCCGGTCTGGAAGCTCACAGCTGTGAGGCAGCTGATGAATGGATACCTGTCCTTGTAGATCCTTCTCTGATGCTGGGCGATGACGAAGAAGAGCTCGCTGGTACCTGTCAGGTGTCCTGTCCTTATCTGACGGCCTGCCCCGAAGTTCCTGAGGTCATAGGTCTTCCAGAGCTCAGGCTTCGGCAGCGATGAGCTGAGGCGGCTGGAGACAGCCTTCCTCTTTGCTTCCTTCTCCCTGAGAGCCGCGGCTTCCTTCTCATCTGCGGTAACCTCGACGCTTCTGTACTGTGCCGGTATGGCCGATGAGAGAGCGATGCAGCCGGATCGGTATGTGCTGTCCTCTGCCCTGAAAAGCTCCTTGCCGTCCATGAAGCAGACGATGGAGGAACCTGATACTTCCGCCTCCAGCGTGTGGAATGCAGATGTATCGAGGGTGATGCTGGTCTCTGCCAGCACGGTCCTTGCCTTCTTCACGACCTTCACGAGCTCTACCTTGCCCTCTGATACGAAGAGACCGTAGTGCATGAAGCTCGTCCTGTATCTGAAGAGGAGGCCGGAGATCCCGGTGTCGATCATAGGCCTGAAGGTGATGCTGGCTCTGTAATCCGACCAGTCCGTGCTGCCTGCGCGGAGTGTAGGAATCGCCATTGCCTTCTCCGGGTCGATCAGGCGCATCGATTCCATCATATGGCTTCCATCGAGAAGCGGATCCGTCACGAGCCAGGTCGGTCCCTTGTAGTTCCAGTCAGCAATAGGATCGAACCACTGGCCCTTGTATCCCTTCTCGGGGAAGAAGTGGTATTCCCCCATCGCCGAGTGGTCCGGATCATATGGGAACGGACCGAGGGCGAAGGAGGAGAAATCATCTCTGAAGAGCGTTACCATTGGACAAGATTCCTCACATTCACAGGAAGACCTGAGGCAATGGACTTATTTGCTGCGATCCCGATGAGTGCGGACTTGATGCCATCCTCATAGTCAGCGGCCCTGTGGAATCTGTCCTCCGGCGGCTCAGGAAGGAAGATGTCGTCAAGAAGCGCAGGATCCCCGCCGCCGTGTCCGCCGGCTTTCTCCTCGATCTCGACATCATATGCCTTGCCGAACATCGGGCATACCCTGATCTTGTGGTATACCGTCGCACCTTCATCAGCCTTGTCGCCGCCTGCGTTGATATAAGGCTTTTCGAGCGCTGTGTACTCAATCCTTCCCTTATCGCCATTGATGGCTACATTGAAGCCCTCCCAGGGCATGTAGGATGTGAGCGAGTATGACATCTGGACGCCGTTGCGGAACTTCACAAGCACGTTCATCGTATCCTCGATGCTGATGTCATCTGAGAAGACGCTGCGGTCCCTGATATACCCATTCCCGTCATTCTCCGCATCGAGATAAAGCGCCTTGAGCGTCGGCTTTTTCTCCATGTCGATCGCGAACGGGTCATCCTTCGCTGTCTCTGAGCCATGGCAGCGGTAGTAGAACTTCTCGACGCCGCGCCTCTCTGCTGCAGCCTGCCCGTAGAATGCGAGATTGCCGAATGCGAATACCGTGTCAGCCTCTGACCCGAGCCAGAAGTTCACGAGATCGAAGTGGTGCGTTGCCTTGTGAACGAGAAGCCCGCCGCTGTTGAGCTTGTTGCGATGCCATCTGCGGTAGTAGTCAGCGCCATGGTCCGTGTTGAGGAGCCACTCGAAGTGGATTGAGGTCGGCTTGCCGATGACACCATCCTCTATAAGCTCACGGATCTTCGTGTGGTGCGGTGCATAGCGGTAGTTGAATGCAACCCTTATGTGGCGGCCGGTCTCCTTCGCGGAATCGATGATGCGCTGGGCCTTCTCCTCGTTGATCGTGATAGGCTTCTCGGTGATCACATCGCAGCCTTTCCTCATGGCCCTGATGATGTAGTCATCATGGGTCCTGTCCACGGAGGTGACGATGACGACATCCGGGTGCGTCTCGTCGATCATCTTCTCGAATTCATGGGGGAGGTACTCCGGTACCCTGCTGGCTCCAAGCTCCTCGAGAACGCTGTTTGCGTAATCCATCCTCGTTGTGCTGATATCGCAGAAGGCAACCATCTCGTTGATATCCTTATAGGTTCCTGCGACTGCCTCGTAGTACATCCTGGCTCTTCCGCCAGTACCGACCTGTGCATAGCGCCTTTTCATGTAAAGACCTCCTCTCGGTTCTGCTTTGCTAAAAGTATAAGCCCATATATCTGTGAGCCTGTTATCCGATTCTGGGAACTCATTTAAACTTTTTCGGTCAGTAATCCGTTCTTACTGTGTTCCGTACCTTAGCCATATACTCAGATGGAGAAATCCCTGAATGCTCATGGAAGAATCTGGAGAAGTACTGCAGCGACCCGAACCCGAGGTTCCAGGCTATCTCGGAAAGGGAAAGCTCGGTGTGCTGTATCATCTTCTTCGCCTGGTCGTACTTGAGCTTGCTGATGTACTGGATGGCTGTCATCCCTGTCTCCTTCTTGACCATCCTGTAGAGATAATCCTTGTTGTATCCGCACTCAGCGGCAAGCTCAGGGATGGTGTATCTGCGGTTGATGTTCGCCGATACGAACTGCGTGATATCCTGCAGCAGCTGGCTCTGGATCGTCGGCGCTCTGCTCTCGATCCTCGGGTAGGGCGTGATGGAATTGGAGCTTCTGGCCATAAGAGACAGGATAGTCAGCAGCATCGCATTGGATAAATCCACGAAAGCAAAGAGTTTCTGGTACCCCTCGGTCACGATGCTGGAGAAAAGGCCGAAGAGCTGCCCGTTCTTATCCTGAAGGTATGTGTGGATGTATGAGATCATCCTGAGGATGACATCGTCTGATGTGATGAACTTCACCTCGAGCGTCCTGAGGCATTCCTCGGATGTCACCGTGAATTCATGCGTGGAGCCTTTCCTTATGAAGAGCACATCATCCTTCACGACGTGGAAAAGCTGCCCGTCGATCCTCATGTCGGCCTCTCCTCCATAGATGATCTGTATCTGGAAATCCTCTGGATGGTTGTGGAAAGAGACGCCTCCTCCTCTCCTGTATGCAAATCGTCCTGAGAAAGTGATCCTGAAGTCCATGGCTACCTCCGCTGTTATCTTATTCTGGGACATAATTCCATGTTTGTGTATATTAAATCGGGTAAGATAAGCTGGTTTTCTTTGTGATCATTCTGAAAAAGTGCAAATATTCGCGGAATTTAATGCAATAGCGTTTCCGGATAGTGACCCTATACTGTCTCTAAAGAGGCATGCCCGAGGCATGGCAAAAGGAGGACGCGATGAAGAAGATTTTTCTTTCAGCGCTTGTTTTGATCGTATCGGCAGCGGTTGTGTTCGCTGGCGGGAGCTCTGAGAGCTCAGGCAAGGTGGAGATCCAGCTTGCTACTGCTGATAATACATATGGGCTCAGCACGGATCCCGATCTGCAGCAGTCCATCACGGATCTCATCGAGGAGAAGACAGGAGTGGTCGTATCACCGATCGTGCCGCCTCTCTCAAGCTATTCAGACAAGATCGCAACGCTCGTGAACAGCGGTGATATCCCAGATGTATTCGCTGTCGCCCAGGCGATGGTCAAGGTTCCGCAGATGGCAACAAGAGGGCAGATCCTCGACATCACCGATTACATCGCAGCGTCTGACACGATAAAGAGCATGATCCCGTCTTCGGTCCTTGCTATCCCTGATGTAGGCGGAAGGAACTACTTCGTCCCATACAATTACCCGAAGTCAAAGGGCATCTTCATCAGGCAGGATGTGATGGATAAGTATGGCATCGAGCTCAGCGCAACTCCTACCACAGAGGAATTCCTCACTGAGATGTCGAAGCTCAAGGGAACGGGCATCGAGCCTTTCACATTCCCGAAGTGGGTCGATAACTTCCAGTTCTTCTACAATTCGTTCGGTGCATGGGGCGGCATATATCTCAAGGATGGCAAGTATGTTGATGGCTTCCAGGAGCCGGAGATGAGGGAGGCCCTTGAGTACCTCCATACCCTCTACGAGGAGGGAATCCTCAATGCTGAGTTCATCACGACAGAGAACAGCCAGATGAGGGAGAAGGTCTATACAGGACAGAGTGCGGCTGACATCGATTATGTCACTAACTACATCAACTACTTCCAGCAGACAGCTGCTGCAGGCAAGCCTACCGAGATGCATGTCGTATACGCTCTCATCGGACCTGATGGGGACGGCGGAACGCTGAATGAGGCTACGCAGACAGCACTCTGCATCTCATCGAAGACAAAGAATCCTGATGAGGCATTCAAGGTCATCGAGACTCTCGTAAGCGATCCTGAGCTCTACAGCGCATTCTATGGTATCGGACGCGAGGGCTTCCACTATACGCTCAATGAGAACGGGGAGATCACACCTACGGATAAGGCTTCGAACTCCGGCTATAAGTACACGCTCAACTTCCTCTCCGACTCGTTCATCGACTTCGATCTTGATAACCTCCCGTACAAGCTTTCCGAAGATACGCTTGCCGGTATCAGAAGGCAGAGGGAGATCATCGATGAGGGCGGAAACTATCTCGGACCTAACCACAGTGCGGATGTTCCTGTAGGCGTCTCCGATGAGTACGACAGGGTCTCCCCGTCGATCAAGAGCACCAGGGAATCAATCGCAGCCAAGATCGTCATCGGCTCCGTCACCCTTGATGAGGGCATGGCAGAATATGAGAACTTCTGGCAGAGCATCAGAGGACCTCAGATCCTTGAGGAGCTGAACGCTTCCCTGTGACGGATATCAGATGCCGAGGGGCCTCCTCGGCTCCTATGGAGGAACGATGAATCATATAAGCTCTGAGGCATTTGAGGAAGCAGAGAGAAAAGGAAAGGAGATCGCAGAGCAGATGAATGCGGATGAGCTCATGTCGCAGCTCCTGCATTCCAGCCCTGCGGTCAGGCGCCTTGGCATCAGTGAATACAACTGGTGGAACGAGGGACTCCACGGAGCTGCAAGGTCGGGGACTGCGACTGTATTCCCGCAGGCTATCGGCCTTGCTGCCGCTTTCGACAGCGGTATGATGGAGCGTATCGGAGATGCCGTATCCACCGAGCAGCGTGCAAAATACAATACGCTTTCAAGGCTTGGCGACAGAGGTATATACAAGGGCCTCACGGTCTGGTCGCCTAATATCAACATATTCAGGGACCCCAGATGGGGAAGAGGGCAGGAGACATACGGAGAGGATCCGTATCTTGCCTCGGTTCTTGCTGTTGCCTTCATAAGAGGGCTGCAGGGCACCGACCCCCATCGCCTGAAGACCGCAGCATGCGTGAAGCACTTCGTGGCACATAGCGGCCCGGAGCCTGAGAGGCACCATTTCAATGCCTCCGTCTCCCCTCGCGATATGGAGGAGACATACCTCCCTGCATTCGAGGCTGCTGTCAGGGAAGGCCACGTCAATGGCGTGATGGGTGCTTACAGCGAGATCAACGGGGAGCCGTGCTGCTGCACGCACCTTATCGAGGACCTCATCAGGAAGAAGTGGGGGTTCAGGGGGATCTTCATCTCTGACTGCTGGGCGATAAGGGACTTCCATGAGCAGCACCACTATACCTCATCACCTGAGGAGTCCGCAGCAGCTGCCCTCAAGGCTGGATGCGATCTCAACTGCGGGTGCACCTACAGCTATCTTGGCAAGGCCCTTTCGAAGGGGCTTATCTCAAAGGATGATCTCCGCCGTTCCGCAGGAAGGCTGTTCACCACAAGGACGCTTCTTGGGGAGTTCGGTGATGATCCTTATTCGTTGATCGGATTTGAGGAGATTGCCTCTGAGAGGCACAGGCTGCTTTCGGAGGAGGCTTCGGAGAAGTCACTGGTCCTCCTCAGGAATGACGGGCTGCTGCCTCTGGACAGGAATACCGGAAGGATCGCAGTCATCGGTCCCAATGCAGATTCCCGCATCGCGCTATGGGGCAATTACCATGGCACCTCCATGCGCTATACGACAGTGCTTGAGGGCATGAGAGAGCTGGCAGGGAAGGATACCCGCATATTCTATGCAGAGGGTTCTGCCCTTACTGCAGACCATGTCGAGAGGCTGGGAGAGAAGGATGACAGGATAGCGGAGGCTGTGGCAGCAGCAGAGGCATCGGATGCTGCCGTGCTCTGCCTCGGCTACAACGAGAGCATAGAAGGGGAGATGCATGATGATGGCAATGGCGGCATCGCAGGGGATAGGAAGGATCTGAGGCTTCCGCCTCCTCAGAGAAGGCTTCTCCAGAGAGTCGCTGAGACAGGATGCCCGATTGTTCTTGTCCTCTTCTCAGGCGGCGGCATAGACCCGGAGATCGAAGGCATGCCCTCTGTCAGGGCCGTAATCCAGGCATGGTATCCGGGAGAAGCCGGAGGGAAGGCAGTC
Source organism: uncultured Spirochaetales bacterium (assembly GCA_949295505.1). Taxonomy (GTDB): domain Bacteria; phylum Spirochaetota; class Spirochaetia; order Sphaerochaetales; family Sphaerochaetaceae; genus Ornithospirochaeta. Next base: position 17,376 of record CASFLH010000004.1, read on the forward strand.
GCAGAGCTTATCTTCGGGCTTATCAATCCGTCTGGCAGGCTGCCTGTGACATTCTGCAGGGCTGACAGCCAGCTCCCGGATTACGCGTCGTATTCGATGAAGGGAAGGACGTACCGCTTCATGGAGGAGAAGCCTCTCTATCCGTTCGCGTTCGGTCTTTCATATACATCGTTCAGGTATTCAGATCCCTCTTTCGACAAGGAGCGGAGGACATTCTCCTTCACTCTCAGGAATACAGGGGATATGGATGGGGAGGAGGTCTCCTTCGTATGGTGCTCCCTCCCTGATGATAAGGATTCCACGCCCAATCCGCGTCTGGCAGGGTTCGCAAGGACGATGCTCCGCGCAGGTGAGGAGAAGAGGGTGGATATCATTCTGGATGAACGCTTCCAGACGCTGGTTGGCGATGATGGTTCAAGGACTGTCAGGCACGGCAGATGGGAGCTCTCTGCAGCAGGAAGCCAGTGCGATGAGTACAGTCTATCGCTCACTGGAGGGAACGCTGCAGCCATAACTGCTGAATTATGATGCAAGGAGGTTGGAAATGAGCAGGAAGAAAGAGAGAAACATAGAAAGCAGCAAGCCCCTGATGGTCCGCGTCAGGAAGCAGAAGTTCCTTCTCCTGATGCTTCTGCCTGGCATGATCTGGTATCTGGTGTTCAAGTATATGCCGATGCTCGGGCTTGGATTGGCATTCACAGATTACGGATTCAGGGCGAATGTATCGTTTGTAGGGCTTGATAACTTCCAGAGGCTCTTCACGTCCACGATATTCTGGAACGCTTTCAGGAACACGCTCCTGATAAGCTTCTATAATATAATCTTCTACTTCCCGATTCCTCTGATCGCGGCTCTCCTGATAAACGAGCTGAAGAGCTTCAAGGTGAAGAAGGGAATACAGTTCCTTATCTACATCCCGTACTTCTTCTCATGGGTCGTCGTCGGAACGATATTCGTCAATCTCCTTTCCCCATCCTCCGGACCGGTCAATGCGATCATCAAGGCAATGGGAGGGGAGCCTATCTACTTCATGGCAAGCCCTGATTATTTCCGGGGCATACTCGTCTCCTCATATATCTGGAGGCAGACTGGATACGGCGCCGTCATATTCATCGCCGCCCTCACCACAGTCGATGCACAGCTCTATGAGGCTGCCATGATCGATGGCTGCGGACATTGGGGAAGGCTTATACACATCACGCTGCCGTCTATCAGGTCGACTATAGTGACGATGCTCCTTCTGAACCTCTCGCATGTCCTCATGATCTTCGAGCAGGTTCTCGTCATGTACAATGCAGCAGTCTACGATGTCGCTGACGTTCTCCAGACATATGTCTACCGCGAGGGTATCCTTTCCGGTGATATGGGCTATTCAATCGCAGTCGGCATGTTCACTTCGATAATCTCGCTTATTCTCGTGCTCTCGACGAATAAGCTCAGCAGCAAGCTCCTTGAGGAGCCTATTCTCTGAGGAGGCATATATGGCAGCAGTCAGTCAGCATCGTGCTATAAAGGAAAGCACATCACGCAAAGTCTTCAATGTGTTCAACCGCATCATCATGGCCCTTATCTGCCTCGCGGTCGTCGTGCCTATCTGGAACGTTCTCATAACCTCCGTGGCTGTCGATCAGGATGTAATGGGGAATACCTATCTGCTTATCCCGCATTCATTCACCATGGAGAACTACAACAGGGTGCTCCATAGCGGATACATGCAGGCTTTCAGGAATTCGATCTTCGTTGCGGTCATAGGAACCCTTCTCTCGATGGTGATTTCCGTCCCGATGGGCTACGCTCTTTCCAGGAAGGAGCTTGTCGGCAGGAGCTTCTTCATGAAGGTCCTGACGTTCACGATGGTCTTCGATGTCGGCATCATGCCGTTCTATATCGTCGTCCGCTCCCTTGGCATGATCAACTCGATGAGCTCTATCATAGTCCCTGTTGCTGTCTCGACATTCAACGTGATCATCATCAAGAACTACATGACGAGCATCCCGGTATCCCTGATAGAGTCTGCGAACCTTGATGGAGCGAATGATTTCACGATCCTCTTCAGGATCATCATACCTCTCTCGGTCTCCATCATCGCAGCTGTTGTCCTCTTCTATTTCGTCAGCTACTGGAACAGGTACTTCGAGGTCATCATGTTCATCAACGACAGCCGCAAGTACACGCTGCAGGTTGTTCTCCGCGGTCTTATCTTCGAGGCTGATGAGGCCCTTGGCGGCGGCAACTACGTCTACAACAACACGAAGATGGCGGTCATGGTCCTTGGCATGCTCCCTGTTCTCATCATTTATCCATTCATACAGAAGCACTTCGTATCCGGTCTTATGGTCGGAAGCGTAAAGGAATGACAGAGGGCTGATCATAAATCAATGCGGTATAGCTGCTGGGAACGATGCTTTCCGGCAGCTTTATCTTTTTCGGCTCTTCACGTTTTCTTGAGGGATTGAGATCTAATCGAAGGGATGGAGATAAACAGAATCAAAGAGAAGAAGTAATCTTCATCCCTGTATCCATAGGCAATCCTCTTAGCAACTTTTATCCTATTGTTGAATCCTTCAAGCTTTCCAGTTGAGATCGGATGGGAGGCATGGGCAATGAGGCCATCAAGCCGCTTCTTCTTCCGCTCAGCGAATCTGACCAATGCAGGTATACCACTTGCCTTGGCTCCCTTGAACCATTCAATCCATCCCTTCTTTCCTTCCCTCTTCTTCATCCCTGAGATCGAAGAGTCTTGTTATCTCCTCCTTCATCGCATGGCAAAAGGCAAGATCGGTGTAGTGGTTGTATTTCCCTCTCACTTTCTGCTCCTTCCGTTACCATCTTCCGGTTCGGAGGAACAATTTGTGTTACCTAAATGGGGTGCAGATCAGGATTCTTATGATTCAAAGTCTTCGGTATTGTGGTTCTTTTTGTTTGGCGGCTGTTTTCTCTCGGCTCTAGGTTGTTGGTTATTCTTTTTTGACTATTTCTGGCGTTTTTTACTCGGCTCTAACACCTTCCGATGCACGCAAGCTTCATTGCATCTGCCTTGTCAGTCTTCTTCTGGCTGTCCCATATGAGACGAAGCTGGGCCGGATTGAGGACGATTATCTCCGCTTCTGTGCTGTTCATCAGGAAGCGTGCAAGATTGAATGATGAGCTTCCTGCCTCCATGATCACAAGATCCTCTGGCTGGATCTCATCAAGAAGCCTTCTGTACCCGTCTTCTTCCTGTGTCATCTTTCCCGTGAAGTTACGCCTTCTGACGTATCCATCCCCGGAAAGCCTGCAGCCGGAATATGTCTTCTTGCTCAGATCGAGCCCGATAATCCCCGGCCATTCATGATGCGTATATGCCATACACACCTCCCGCAATAAGATTTGCACTTCATCAGGAGGCTTCATTCAAAAGATCCGGCAGTTCGTGTCTCACTTTTATTATAGAGGTCAGCCCGGTGAGGTCATGCCGCACTTCGGGAAGCCTCACAAGATACTTCGATGACCAGCGACTTGTGTAATTTTTTTTCAGAAGTAACTCCATTATATGATGGGTTCTTCACAAATCCGCTCGCATAGTCACCGGCTCCTGACTCCGTCGAATCAAGATTACCATCGATGCCGTATCATTTGTAATTCAGTCCTCTCTGACTTACGGGCTCAGTGTATTTTTTATTCTGGCTCTCATTGGCTGAATTCGCTCGGCTTCAACATCGTCCTTCCTTTCCCAACCCACAGTACATCACCTGTGTCGAGATCCGTTCACGCAGGTGGCATACCTATGCCCCTTGTGGATGGCGAACTCATCCACTGCAAGGTGCTCCGGCCTGTATCCTTCCCTCAGAAGCTTGCGTCGCCTGTCCGCTAGCGTCTCATCCATGATCTCCTTCTGTATCCGCTTTATCGTATCCCAGTGAACCCCAGTGATCCTCTGGACGGTGGAGATCAGTATGTTGAGACGCAAGAAAGCGCTTATCCATGAGGCAGCACGCTCCGTTATCCTCGCCCCAGGACACTTGAATGGAATCTCCTCGCAGAAGCTCCTTGCACAGCTCTGGCAATCTGTATCGATGGTAGGCTATCTCTATGTCCTGCTTCGTCCCCGGATTGATCGGCATGTCTTTGAGCCTCATGCTGCAGCTGCCGCAGATATGCCTACCACAGTACGGGCATGCTTCCTCTGCGGTATTCCGCCTACTTTCTAGATGAAGCACCATCCGTTTCCCGCCTTCTGCTATTTCAGTGCTGATGTATTTCATAGGGTTGAAGAGATGGGTTGTTTGCTATAACTTGTTCAAAGAGCATGTGTTCGTTCCTTTGTTTTGTGTGGTAACTAAACTTTAGAACTCACATGCTCTTCTTTTCAATCTCTATTCCTCATCCCTCAACTTTCCGTGAAGAACCTTTTTTTTATCAATAAATCATAGCATACAATAACATGTTTAATAGTGTTATCATATAATATTCATTAAGTAGTTGTATTTAAAA
>CASFLH010000005.1 GCA_949295505.1 uncultured Spirochaetales bacterium
ACGGTCCATATTCACCTGTTTGTCATAGTTACTGCACTCCCTGCAATCTTCAGTGATGCACTTACTTTGTCATTTGAGGTCTCTTCTTGTCTGGTGAGATTAAGTTTGCCAATTGAAGAGTATTGTGGTATATTCTAGTTGGATCCGAGCAGGGATAATGCCTGCCCGGCTTTTATTTTACAGTCTGGACGCTGATTCAGAAGGAGTATGGAAATGATAGACTTCAAGCAGTTGCTCAGCGATGAGAAGAATCTGGGAAAGAATCCCGCTGCCGCGTACAAGGCCGCAGCTTTCGAGAATATAGATAAGGAACTCACATCTATCGGCGATGATGAGACGCTCATGGATATCCGCGATGAGGCAAAGAAGGAACTTGAATCCAACGAGGATTCGCTTGTTCTCAGCTACATCGTCGGCAGGATCGGCATGCTTCTGAGACCGCATGAGTACAGCATGCGCCTCAACAACCTGCTTCTCTCATTCTATGAGATCGGCAACTGGGAGACTGTCAAATATATCGGAGCTCTCATCCTTTCCTCTGGGGAATCATCAAAGGCTCTTCGCGTCATGGGCGATGTTGCTGACCTTCAGGGGGATACAGAGAGCAAATGGGACTATTATGAGCGTCTTGTGCGTTCTGACAGCTCTGACAGGGAAATCATTGTCATTGTTGCTGATCACTTCGAGGAAACCGGTGACAAGCAGAAAGCGATGAATTACTACCAGAGAGCGATTCTCCGTCTTCAGAAAGCCGATGATGCAATCCGCATCAAGGAGATTTTCCAGAAGCTTCTTGACAATGGCAGGACAAGCTATCCTTTCTATTCGTCGTTCACCGAGAAAGAGACGGAGCGGAACCCACAGCTTGCGCTTGACCTGTACAGGATGCTTCTTTCTGCCCTGCTTGCCGAGAAAAAGGGGTACCAGGAAGATTCTTCTGAATACAGAAGAAACATCGACAACACAATCGAGATAGCGAGACGTACGCTCACAATCGCACCAGAGGACCAGGAGACAAGGACAACACTGCAGGAAGCTCTTAAGCTCAAGTACAGCGGATCGCAGCGCCTTGATGAGTGCCTCAGGCATCATAATATCCTTCAGATGACAAAGGATCCTGTTAAGGTACTTGATGAATTCGAGCGCGATATCGCATTTTCCGCCAATACTTATGTGCTTCAGAAGGCCACGAGACGCGTTGGCCTCATAGTTGGTGTCGCCAACCGCATCGTCACTGTACGCTACAGTGCATCTGATGCACAGGAGATAAAGCTTGACAGCGCATTCGATGCTCTTACTCCTCTTTCAAAGCAGCACCTTAGAGCAATAAAGAAAGGCGTTCCTGCCCAGAAGATCAAAGCCAAGATCCTCGGGGAAGGCGGTGTCGCATGGCTTGTGCGCACCCTGCTCTACTCCGCTCAGGACAACAAGGAGACACTGAAGGAGATGAAGGCAGACGTCGTTCCATCCATACTGACAGACAGTGAATGGAAGGACATCGCTGAAAGTATCAAGACTGAGCTGAGGGAGAACAGCTACATAAGGATCATCCCTGGCGCAACCGATACATACCAGCTCACAGCTTATCCATCGACGCCGGAGGAGAAGCAGCTCTATGTGTTCCGCAATGAGATCAGCTTCTATGGAAAGGTTGAGGCTGTGCTCACGGCGCTTTCCAATCCGAGGATCGAGAAGTCCTCTGACGCGTTCATGGAGATGGTTTCCTATTTCCAGGATCAGCTCAATGCTGAGAAGAATCCAGTATCGGAGCGTATCGCTTCAGTCCTGCTTCTTGACTATCTTTCAGAGAAGGGTGTTCCCGTTTCTTTCGATGTCTCTTTCGAAAGCCTCTACCATAACCTCGATGAAAGCGAGAAGCGCGATGTCTTCTCTTCCATCGACAGTACTGTGCTCAAGAAGGAATTCGTCGACCATCTCATCGATGCCGATAAGAGCATCGCTGCCGCAACCCTTGTCTCGATCTTCCCGATCTACATCAGCTCTTACATCCCCTCGAAGCTCAGAAGGCTCAACAAGGGTGCTGATTACTACGCGCTTATAAGGCGTTCCGTTGAGTCGTTCAGGGATTGCATCCCTTCATTCATCTTCTTCTCCTGTGAGGCGAATCTGAGTGATCAGGATATGAAGAAAGCGGGTGTGTCGACCGAGCAGATATTCCGCACGAAGCTTCTTGCGCTTTCGCATGTCACCAAGGCCCAGAGCACGCCGGAGACAAAGAAGAACGTCAAGATGCTCCGCAAGAATCTCGTCGATGATGGTGCCATTGCAGATTTCATCGAATCCGCCAAGCGTGATGATATCGAGGAGATGCGGCCCTTGATCCTCTTTAATGAAGGACTTGAGACTGAGGAAAAGGCCAGATTCAGGGAAGCGATTCTCAGAAGATTCCCCGACTTCGATTTCCTTGAGACAAAGAAAGAGGCGCCGAAGCCCTCCGCTCCCAAAGTCATTTCCGGTTTCCTCTGTACGCAGAGAAGCTATGACAGGAAGAAAGAAGAGCTTAAGGATATCAATACAGTTCAGATGCCGGAGATCCTGAAGGAGATAAACTTCGCCCGCGAGCTGGGAGATCTCAGGGAGAACAGCGAGTATCAGTATGCGAAGGAGCATAAGAGAGAGCTGGAGAGGCGTATCGGCGAGCTCAACAATGATCTTGCCACAGTGCGCGTCATGACACCACAGGATGTCCTGCCAGGCCTTATCGGATTCGGTACGGAGGTTACGCTCCGCGATAAGATAAATGGCGGAAATGTCAAATACACCTTCATGGGGCGCTGGGAATCCGAGCCTGAGAAAGGTATCATTGATTTCAATGCCCCGCTTGGGCAGCATCTCGTGAATCACAAAGTGGGAGATGATGTAAGTTTCGAGATCAATGAACGCCAGTATGATTTCGAGGTCCTTTCCGTAGAGCCTGTTGAGTTCTGATCAGACCTCGCACGGTGTCCTGCCCCTTCTCCGGAAGGGGTATTTTCTTGCTTCCTGTCCATTCCATGGTAATATGAGTCATCAATCAACATGGAGGGGATATGAAATACATCTGTTCAGTCTGTGGCTATGTGTATGATGAAGATACAGAAGGAATTCCTTTCTCAGAGCTCTCTGATGACTGGAAATGTCCGATGTGCGGAGCTCCGAAGAGTCTCTTCGAAAGCGAAGAAACTGATACAAGTGCTGATAAACCTGAGGAAACAATCGAGATTGACTCTGACATGACAGAACTCTCTCCCGTTGTTCTTGCCGCTGTATTCTCCAACCTTGCGCGAGGCGCAGAGAAGCAGTATAAGGCCCGCGAAGCAGAGCTTTTCTCTGAGCTGTCTGCTTATTTCACTGCAGCAGTTCCCGCCTCTGATGACGTTTCGACAGAGAGTATCACAGAGAAGCTTGATCAGGAGCTTTCCTCACTCTACCCTCTTCTCCGCGACCGCGCCTCAGCTGTCTCCGACCGTGGGGCCCTGCGTGTGACAGTATGGGGAGAGAAAGTCACGAAAATGGCGTTTGCGATCATGAAGCGATATAAAGAGGAAGGCAGCGCTTTCCTTGCAGGCACGAAGGTATGGGTCTGCAGCATCTGCGGTTTCATCTTCATCGGCGAAAATCCTCCTCCTATCTGTCCTGTGTGCAAAGTGCCAGACTGGAAATTCGAAGAGATCAAAGGAGGTAATGCCAGATGAAAAGAATCGCAGTCAGGAATCTACGTCTCTGTACAAAGGACTGTCTCTGTCTCTATGTGTGTCCCAATGGTGCAACTGATACCGAGAACAGCATTATCGATACAGATAAATGCATTGGCTGTGGCGTCTGCGCTGATGCTTGCCCTTCCGGTGCCATCAGCATGGTCATCACCGATTACCCACCTCAGCAGAAGAAGAAAGAGAGCGTCGTAGCTGCAGTGAATTCTCTTGCGGAAAGCAAGGCGTCAATCGAGAAAGCTGCGCATGAGATTGCTGCTGGAACTGACGATGAAGCCTTGGAGCGGCTTATGAGGGCAATTGCGCGCTCTTCTCGCCTTGCGGCTGAGGATCTGCTTCGGGAAGGAGGTTACATGCTGCCCCAGAGTGCAAATGCACTTGATCTGGTCAGGTCCCTTCGCGACACTCCCCCTTCGAAATCCTTCCCATCTGAGGCTGCTTCTGAAATACTTCGTCTCGTGAAGTGCAATGACCGGGAAGAAGGAGAAGAGGGAAAGTACAGATGCTCTGTATGCTTCACTGAATTCGATGTATCCAGCGGTGAAGACAAAGTCTGCCCGATGTGCCATGCAGATGGTGAGAACATTGAAAGAATATGACGGGGATAAGAAAAGCTCATCCTGATGAGATAGGGAAAGCCCTTAGGATAATAGAGGAAGGAAGGGCTTTCCAGCTTTCTTACGGCAATGAGCAGTGGGCAGACGGCTATCCCTCCACTGCTCTTATCGAAGATGACATAAAGAAAGGTATAGGATATGTGCTGGTCATTGATGATGAGATAGCAGCGTATCTCGCCATCGTCGACCACGATGACTCCTATGATGCGATAGAGGGGAAATGGCTTTCTGATGGAAGCTATATCGCTCTTCACCGCATCGCCTTCTCCGACAGTTTCCGTGGCAAGGGGCTTTTCCGCATCCTCATCGATGAAACGCGGAAACTCGCTGCAGAGCGGAAGGCAGCGTCAATCCGTATCGACACGGACAGAAGAAATCCCATCATGCTTCACCTTCTGCCTAAGCTGGGCTTCATGCACACAGGATGCATACTCTTTGATGGTGACAGGAAACTTGCTTACGAGCTGCTTATCGATCAGTGTCGAAAGCAATGACCGAACACTCAGTGCCATAGCCCTGAAGAATGGACAGAAGATCCCCTGAGCTGAGGAAGACCGTCTCTGTATTCACATTCGGATGCACGCCGATGAGACCTCCGGAGAAGAAGGAATCAAGTATGAAAACCACACGGTGTTCAGAGTCATTGAGAAGTCCGAATGGCGTCACCTCACCCTTTCCCAGCTGCAGTATGCTCCTAAGGTCATCTTCAGATGCAAAGGAAAGAGGCCTGGATCCTATCATCCGGCGGAGAGCCTTGAGATCGGCAATCCTGTCGTTACGCAGCGAGACAAGATAATACCCCCTCTTCTTGTCATCGCGGAGGAAGAGGTTTTTCGCGATTCTGCCGCTGTTCTCCACGCCGGCTTCCTCAAGTTCCTGTATGGAGAATACAGCCTTATGCGTTTCGGAAAAGAAATCAATGCCGTTTTCCTCAAGAATCCTCACGACATCATCACGCTCATGCATTCTTCTTGCCTCTGTAGAATCTGTCGAGATAGTCCTTCTTGAACTCCTTGAACCTGTCTTCGGCAATTGCCTTCCTGATACGGATCATCAGGTCATAGAGATACTGGAGGTTATGTTCCGTGGCAAGCATCCCACCAAGCATCTCATTGCATTTGATAAGGTGGTGCATATATCCCCTTGAGTATTCCCTGCAGCAGGTGCACTGGCACCCTTCCTGAATGGGACCGTGATCAAAACGGTACTGAGCTTTCTTGAGGGCTATGACGCCATCGTCGGTGAAAAGCCCTCCATTGCGTGCCATGCGTGTCGCAAGCACGCAGTCGAAAAGGTCGATGCCGTTCTCAACAGCTTCAAGAATATAATCCGGACTGCCGATTCCCATCACATAGCGTGGCTTATCTTTTGTGATGAACTGTGCGGTATAGGCAAGATAGTCGCAGAAGACATTCTTCTCCTCGCCTACAGACAGGCCTCCAATGGCGACACCGGGAAAATCCATGCCTGAGATCGTCTCGGCAGAATCCTTGCGGAGATCCTCGTAGAAATTGCCCTGGACTATACCGAAGAGATTGCCGGGGAAGCTTTCACCAAGCCTTTCCTTCTCCTTCAGTGCGCGCTCTGCCCACATCCTTGTTATGTTCCAGGCTTCTGCAGCCGCCTTGTGATCAATTCCGGGAGGTGTGCAGACGTCAAGCATCATCGCGATATCAGAGCCGATGACAGACTGTATGTCAACGACCTTCTCCGGTGTGAAAATGTGCCTCGATCCATCGATATGGCTCTGGAAGGTTACTCCGTTCTCCTTTATCTTCCTCAGACCGGAAAGCGAGAAGACCTGGAAGCCGCCGGAATCGGTAAGGATGTTCCTGTCCCAGTGGGAGAAATTATGAAGCCCGCCATAATCCTTCAGGACATCTGTGCCTGGACGGAGATAGAGATGATACGTATTGCCAAGGATGATTTTATACCCTATATCCCTGACTTTATCATGGTATATGCCCTTGACCGTACCGTTTGTGCCGACTGGCATGAATGCTGGTGTCTCAACATCCCCATGCGGCAATGAGAGGATACCAAGCCTTGCCTCAGTATCCTTGTCTTTCTTGATTATCCTGATGATACTCATATCTTCCTTCCTAAAAGCGAGATGACAAGGGACAGCAGGACAGTCAACACAAGAGGAGCGATGACAGTCATCAGCGGAGCAACCGCTCCCTGATGTCCCATGATGGAAAAAACCATGTCCGCAACGTAATAGATCACAGCAATCGATAGCGACTGTATAACCGAAAACAGCAGCACGTTCTTCTTGAAGTTGTAATTCATCGTCACGGAGATGAACATAAGGATCAGAATCGCCAGAGGCGATCCAAGACGCCTGTAATAATCCGTTGCCTTCTCCTGCCACGTAGTCCTGTCAGAGGACCAGAGCCTGTCCAGGTACTCCACCGCTGTTTCCCTGTCCATTGTCTCTATGGAAGTATTCTGACTGCGGAAAAGACGGGGCTCGGGATCAAAGAGAGGTTCCTCATATTCCGAGGCATAGCTTGTGTCGACATCACGTCCGTCTATCCGGTAGACACGCGCGCCCTCGAATATCCACCATCCTTTCTCCTCATCAAAGCGAGCTCTTTCAGCCTCGACACGAAGCTCGATCGATTCCCCGTTGCTTTTCACGAGTACAGGACTGTAGATTTCTCCGGTTGATTCGCTGAAACGCTGGGTGTAGATCAGGAATCCATCCTCATCCGAGAGGACGATATTCCTGCTGTCACGCGTTGATGTGGCGCCGAAAAGCTCTGTCTCGAGCTCATCATGCCTGTTTGTTGCGGCAATGACAGCATGCTCCTGGAACAATGAGCCAAGAATCGTCAGCGCGATTGCAAGCATTATGATCGGGATACGCAGCCTTACAGGGCTGACACCCGCATTAAGTATTGGGATCATCTCATTGTTTGCCGTGAGCGTTGAGAGAAAATATGTCACAGCGAAAAGGAATGAGATGGAAGCAACCATCATGAGGTATTCCGGCAACGAGAGGATAATGTATTCGATGAGGCTGCTTATCTCTATGCCGCCATGCATTATCTGGTCCATCTTTGAGAAAAGCTCAACAGCAGCCAGAATCAAGGCAAAGATGAGAATCGTAACGATAGCGATCCTGATGATTGATGAGAGCGTATATCGTGTGAGTATCTTCATCTTGCCTTCCTGAAACGCATGA
>CASFLH010000006.1 GCA_949295505.1 uncultured Spirochaetales bacterium
AATGGTGGAAGTAGTTCAGCGGTAGAGCGGCAGATTGTGGATCTGCTTGTCGAGGGTTCGATCCCCTTCTTCCACCCTACTTCCTCATAGGAGGAAAAGCGCTCTTAGCTCAACGGATAGAGCGTCGGACTTCGAATCCGCAGGTTGTAGGTTCGAGTCCTACAGGGCGCAGATATATGGGCCGCTAGCTCAGCTGGTAGAGCAACAGACTCTTAATCTGTGGGTCAAAGGTTCGATCCCTTTGCGGCTCATAACACCGCGAGAGTGGTGAAACTGGTATACACGCTAGTCTTAGGAACTAGTACTTCGGTGTGCGGGTTCGAGTCCCGCCTCTCGCACGAAACCTAAGCCCGGTGGTATACTGGGTACATGCGGAAATAGCTCAGTGGTAGAGCTCCACCTTGCCAAGGTGGATGTCGCGGGTTCAAGTCCCGTTTTCCGCTTTAAGGCTTATTCATTTCCGATAGGATCTGGATAAGCCTTTTTCTTTTGCTCATGGAAGCAATATCATAACCTAGAGAGTCTCTCCGTTACGTATCCTCTCGATATTCATGTCAAAAGGAGGATATATGATTCCTTTCTCGGTGATTATTCCGGTTATGTTCTGATGGGGAGTGACATCGAAAGCGGGATTATAGACATCGATGTCCGCTGGAGCCATCAGCACGCCGCCTGGTTTCCGTACCTCATCCGGATCACGCTCCTCGATTGGGATGTTCTTCCCTTCTTTCATTGAAAAATCTATGGTTGATGTCGGAGCTGCTGAATAGAAGGGCACGCCATACTCTTTCGCGATTACGGATAGCATGAATGTGCCGAGCTTATTGGCTATGTCCCCGTTTGCTGTGATTCTGTCTGCTCCCAGGATGATGCAGTCTATTTTTCCGCTCCTGATAAGACTAGCTGCTGCACTATCGGGGATTAAGGTCGAAGGTATTCCTGCTCTTGTCAGTTCCCACGCTGTAAGCCGAGCCCCTTGGAGAAGCGGTCTGGTCTCATCGGCATAGACATGTATGCCTAATCCACTTAAATGCGCTTCCTTGATTACCCCGAGGGCTGTTCCCCATCCACATGTTGCAAGTGCCCCTGCGTTGCAGTGAGTGAGTATCCTGCTTCCTTTGCGTATGACACTGATTCCTATCTTGGAAAGCCTATGGTTCATCTCCCTGTCTTCCCTGACAATGGCATCTGCTTCAGAGAGAACTTTATCCTTGTCATATCCTGATGACTGTGCGGTTTCCATCACCCTGTCTACTGCCCACATGAGGTTCACTGCGGTAGGACGTGCTTTTCTCAGTTCTGCAGAGAGCTTATTGAATAATGTGATATCATCGCCGGCTTCAAGAAGCGCAAGATAAACGCCATAGCCTGCTGCTCCTCCGATAGCAGGAGCGCCTCTTACGATCATGCTCCTTATGGCCTCAGTCACTTCTCCTGCAGTACTGCATGTCACATATTCAAGTTTTCCCGGCAGAAGCCTCTGGTCAATGAGTCTCAGTTTCCCTTCAATGAATTCCAATGCTTTGAAATTTTCTTCCATCAGATGAAATCCTCTCTTTCAGGGGTGAACACGTCAATAAGCTCTCCTTTTTCCAGACATGCAATAGAGTGCTCTGCTCCGGAGGGAATATACACGGAATCCCCAGAGGTAAGTACTGCGGTATCCCCGGAGAGCGTGAATTCAAAGCGACCTGAAAGTATAGTCGTTATCTGGGTATTCATATGCGTGTGCGGCAATCCGGTACCGCCCGCCTCGTAATAAAGATGACATGCCATGAGGTCCCTGCCATGCGCAAGAACCTTGCGGCTGCTTCTGCTATCCATCTCTGTCTTTTCGATGTCCTTGTCGAAAAAGAAAGCCATGCTTACCTCCTGAGGATGTCTTCCCATCTCTCCTTTGTTTTCCTGATTGCCTCTGTTTTGTCGATTGTCTTCAATTCACCATGCTCAAGAAGTTTCTTTCCCCTGCAGAATACAGTATCGATATTCTTCCTGTCGGAGGAGAAGATTACAGCTGAGAATGGGTCATTCATCGGAGTCATATTGACATCTTTTGTGCTGATCAGAACGATATCTGCCTCTTTCCCCGCTTCGATTGTTCCTATTCTGTCATCCAGACCAAGTGCTCTCGCTCCTCCAGCTGTGGCCATTTCAAGAATGTCATATGGTCTTGCGGCAGCTGGTGTCATGCAGGCGACAGTCTGGAGAAGAGCTGCGATATTCATTTCTTTGACCATTGACAGATTGTTGTTCGACGAAGCTCCATCTGTACCAAGCGCAAGGTTTATGCCTTTTTCCCTGTATAGCTTCACGGGAGCGATTCCCGAGGCAAGCTTCATGTTTGATGAAGGATTGTGGACGATCGAAACATTATTGTCCCTGAGGATATCCATCTCATTCCCGTTGATATGGACACCATGTGCCGCATAAACCGGCACCTGGAATACACCAAGATCATTCAGGAGCTCTACAGGTGTCTTGCCATAGGCCGAAAGACAGTCATCGACTTCCTTTCTTGTCTCTGAGAGATGCGTGTGGAGCCTTACACCACGCTCCTGGACCCATTCTGCAGCTCTCTGATAGCAATCCGGGGTGGATGTGTAGATAGCATGTACCGCTGCATCAAGACGGATCATGTCATCGGATCCGATTTCCTCCAGTATCCGTGGTGCGAGCTCTCGGATGCGGAATTCCGCATCTGCGGCATCGTTCATGAATGTCTGGCCGATTACGGCTCTCATGCCAGCTTCCTTGACAGCTTTTACAGTATTCCATGCGTTAAAATACATGTCCGCAAAAACCGTGCAGCCGGACTGGATCAGCTCTGCGGCGCCAAGTCTGGAGGCTTCATATATGTCCCGATCATCGAGCTTGTCCTCGATTGGGAAGATTTCAGAGAGCCAGTCCTGGAGATTTTCGGAAGTATCCTTGTAATTCCGCATGAGAACCATTGCCAGATGCGTATGGGCATCTATGAACGATGGCAGGGCAATCATATCCGAGGCATCTATTATCTCGTCAGCCTTAACTGCGGCATGCTCTCCTACAGTGTCTATGATGCCATCCTTAATCAGGATGCTTCCTCTCAGCGAGAGGTTTCTTTCTGTCATTGGTATTATAGTGGCGTTCTCTATCAGCGTGATCATAGGGCTATTGTAACATAGTGGGCGGAAAAGAAAGAGCCGCATGACGCGGCTCCCAATTTGAATGCTTTCTGGGTTATTTAACCAGATTTCTCTTGATTTTCTTCGTCGTGGTCATTTCCATGGGTTTGTCCACAAGTGTCAGTTTCTCAATCTTCTTGTATCCTACGAGATTCCTGTTGACTTCCGTGACAATGCTTTCCATTTCCTTCTGTATCTCTTCCTTTGAGAGATTCTTGTCCTTGTAGTATTCCTCTGCAGGGTGGATGACCGCCTCTATGCATTCACAAGGTACATCTTTCTTCATCTGGAAACCTCTGATGAGAATCTGATCAATCTGCTGATAAAGCTGGAACATATCCTCGATTTCCTCCGGGAAGACGTTCTTGCCGCCTTCTGTGACGATGATGTTCTTGGCTCTTCCTTTCAGATAAAGATAGTTCTCGCTGTCTAGGTATCCCAGGTCTCCTGTCTTCAGGTAGCCATTATCGTCGAACAGTGCTTTTGTATTCTCCTCGTCATCAAGGTATCCTCTAGTGATATTGGGTCCTTTTACTCTAATCTCTCCAATGCCTTCGCTGTCTTTATCAGCGATGATCATATCCACAAATGGCAGGACCTTTCCAACTGAATCAACCTTGAAATGCTCAGGAGGATTGAGAGTCAGGATAGGAGAGGTTTCCGTAAGACCGTATCCCTGCAGGAAGTTCAGGCCCAGCTGCTGATACTGCTTGAAAACCTTTGGAGAGAGCGGACCTGCTCCGCAGATGAGGATTCTTGAGTGGTCAAGACCGACTTTTGAAGTGATATTCTTATCAAAGAAAGATTTGAACGGAGTTTTCCCAAAAGCCTTCTTGCACCAGCCATTAAGTGTCATCAGCAGTTTCACAAGGCCATATGTCACAGGCCCTTTTTCCTTAACCTGCTTGAAGATTCCTGCAATGACCTTGTTATAGAGGAGCGGTATGCCCATGAAAACCGTGACCTTTCCCATCTTCATGTCAGCAATCATCCTGGATACAATGATTCCATGGCCGAAGATGCAGTCTGCTCCATGCTTGATCGTCTCAAGGAGAACCGCTGTGCAGCAATAGCTGTGATGAAGCGGCAGAAGTGCGTAAAGCACATCTTCCTCTGTCACTCCCATGCCATTCGCAGCCTGATAGACATTAGAGGTTATATTCCTGTGAGAGAGCACAGCTCCTTTCTCGTTGCCTGTCGTTCCTGATGTGAAGAGAATGGCGGCATCATCGTTCTCGCTGACTTCCACCTTCTTCGCAAGCGGCTCTATATCAAGTTCGGTGAGCTTCGGATATTCCTCGCTCTTTCCCTTGAGCATGGCTTTTCCTGCAAGGGAGCTATACCAGCTACCCCCGATGTTTTTCATCTTCTCAAGCACATCAAAGTCGCAGAAAGCAAACTTCACGCCTGCGTACTCAGAGAGTCTCATGCAGCGATCGACATGCATCTGATTGTCAATCGGAACGATTACAGCTCCGGCTGCAAGTGCAGCGAAATAGGCAATTGCCCAATCTGGACTGTTCTTGCCATTGACAAGTACCTTGTCGCCTTTTCTTATACCGCAGCTTACCAGCAGTGCCGCGCCTTTCATTATCTTCTCGTATGCCTGTCTATATGTCAGATCCTTTCTTTCTGGTTCGAATACAGTAAAGCATGGCCTTTCCGGAAAGCGCGAGAGTGCAGCCTCGAAAAGCTCCGGTATAGTTGGCCATTCGCCTTTTACTATGTTCTTTTTTCTGAAATCCTCAAGTTCGTCCCAGGAATGCATTTGTTTTCCTTCCTTCTTTTCCTATGTGAAATAGATAATCCCTTACTAGTCAGAAGTGACTATACAGTTTTAAGGGATTTTGCGCAAATGGCAAACTGAATCAGGGGAACAAGATAGGATCCTTGATTATATCTTCGATTGTAGGGTAGACGATATCTGCATCTTCCATGAGCTTTTCCTTGTCTCCGGACCCTGTAAGAACCGCAATCCTGTAGCCAGCCTTTCCCTGGATGCCGAATTCCATGTCAACGACAGTATCCCCGATGACTGCGATTTCGCTGTTTTCAAAGCCGAATTCCTTGCAGAACTCTCTGATTGCCTCCGGATTCGGCTTGGGCCGTGAATGTGAATCCTTTGTCCTGATGAATGAGATATATTCCTTGATTCCCATATGCCTCAGAAACAGTTCTGTAGAAGCGGTAGTATCAGTGGTGACGATTCCGAGCACATAGCCATGATCGTGAAGCGTCTTGATTGTTTCTCTTACACCGGGGAATTCCATTTTCTCCAGCCGGTCTCCAATGCTGAAACTCTTGTGGTCGAGTATATTCCTTACGGCTTTCCAGACTCTCCATGGATTCATATGATAGCGGAAAGTGATCCGGAGAAGACGGACTGTTGCAAGAAGAGGCTTGTCATGACGGAATATGATACCATCAGGATAGGTCCTGCCATCGCCATCGACTCCGACTGCATGGCAGAAATCCTCCATGCACTCATGCCTGCGATTTTCAGGCATGCCGGCTTCCCTGAGCCCTTTCTCGATGGCATCGGACAGAACCGGACCCCACACCTCTCCGTAGCTGAAGAGGGTGCCGTCCTTGTCCAGGATGATGCCTCTGATTCTGTCCATATTTACAGCATATGCAAAAAGAGGGGTTTTGACTACACTGGGCATATGAACAGAACCTCACGGATTCTTTCCCTCTCTAGATCGCTCTCCTCGGAGCTTGAGACGCATCACTGGGCATTCGGAGGCATTGTCTGTAATCCTCTTTCATATGCCTGGGAGAATTATGAGCGTTTCATCCGCATGTCGGTGAGGGAAGGGCAGAAGCTGATGTTCCTTGGAATGAATCCTGGTCCATACGGGATGATGCAGACAGGAGTTCCTTTCGGTGAAGTAGATGCGGTCAGGAATTATCTTGGCATAGATGGGGAAGTGGGAGAACCTGCTGTCAATCCGCCGCTGAAGAAAGTCGTGGGGATGTCTGTCCGCCAGCATGAGGTTTCCGGCAGAAAATTCTGGGGAATGGCTGCAGCGTACGGCTGTGCAGAGGATTTCTTCTCAGAGGCGTTTGTCTGGAGTTTCTGTCCGCTTGCTTTTATTGACGGACGCAGGAATGTGACGCCTGATGAGCTCCCGGCAGCAGATCGCGATTATATTGATTCAGTCTGTGGGAAATATCTCTCTGAGATGCTGGCTGTTGTGGATGTCCCTATCCATGCTGCTCTTGGCCGCTATGCGGAGAAACGTCTTCTTCGCGCAGGGATCAAGGATGTGATCTATTTTCCGCATCCATCTCCCCGGAGCCATGCATCAATGGGATTCTGGGATAGCGGGGAGGCGATATCACTTTTCAGGAGGCTGGTCAGTGAGGCTTGAGGCACATGCAAAGGTGAACATAGGGTTGCTTGTCGGAGAGAGAAGGTATGACGGATTCCATGATATAGAGACAATCATGGCAAGAATCTCCCTTTGCGATCTTATCGAGGCAGAAGCCAGCCCCGCCCGTTCTTTTTCCGTGCATATTTCCGGAAACGACGGTTATCTTTCAGGTGGTAAGGACCTGATGGAGAAAGCCGCAGAGCTGTATTCGGCGGAAACAGGCATTCCCTTTTCGCTGGATATCAGGATTCGCAAGCATATCCCTGCCATGGCAGGGCTTGGGGGTGGTTCATCGGATGCGGCATCGGTCCTGCTTTACCTGGAGGATTTTTTCGGAAATCCGCTCGGTCATGAGCGTCTTATGAAGCTTGCCTTTTCCGTAGGATCGGATGTGCCTTTCTTTGTCTCCGGATACAGCGGGGCGGTGGTTACTGGACGTGGGGAGATAGTAAATGAGTGCTATGTGCCGCATGGTGCAGGACTTCTGCTTTTCTTCCCCCCTCATGGTGTCAGCACAGCTTCCGCATATGATCTGCTAGACACGATTCCGAGGAATGCGCGGCATCTAGCGCCTCTTTCGGAGGCTTTCCCAACCCGGTATACCCATCCGAATGATTTCGAGCTTGTTTCCGATTCCGGAATCCCTTTTGTGCTTTCCGTTCCAATGTTTCTCTCCAATGCATATGTTTCCATGACAGGGTCTGGTTCCGCATGGTTTGCTTTGTTTCCTTCTGACGGCTTTCCAAAGTTTGACAATCCGGAAAAATATGATATTGTTTCCGCATATATCATATAAAGAAGGCATAAAGCTTGCCGGGGGTTGAGGTAAATGGAAATAACTGATATCAGAATCAGAAAAGTGGAAGGGAATGATAAGCTTCGTGCTTATGTGACTGTGGCATTTGATGATGAATTTGCTGTGCACAACATCAAGGTCATCGAGTCGCAGAATGGCCTTTTCATAGCGATGCCATCCAAAGCTTCGGCAGATGGCACATACAAGGATATCGCGCATCCGATCAATACAGCGTTCCGCGAGAAGCTTCAGAAAGCCATTCTTGATCGTTTCAGCAATCCGGACTTGCAGTGATATCGCCTTTCTGCTAGTTTTCTTTCCAGTCGTTGGGAAGTCGCCAAGCGGTTAAGGCACTGGTTTTTGATACCGGCATCCGAAGGTTCGAGTCCTTCCTTCCCAGCTATGATTTCTCTGAAGGCTTGAAGAAAATCATCAGCTTATATATCATCATAGTCCGTGCTTCGGCACTTTATGGTAATCGGTATAACCGATGAGAGTATAAGGAGAAGAATTATGAGCAACGACAAGAAGGCACTTGCTGCCAGGCTCAGAACCGCTGATTTCGGCTCAGCAGGTTCAAGAAGGCTTCTCAGGAATGGTGAGATTCCTGCAGTTGTCTATGGAAAGTCAGAACCGCTTCACGTAATCGTGAACGCACATGAGTTCGAGATGAAGAAATCAGGCTTCAGCGAGTCAACTCTTATCACACTCCATGTGGATGGTGAGGGCGATCACAGCGTATTCGTGAAGACATATCAGGAGGACCTCCTCCGCCGCTGTATCCATCATATTGATTTCTTTGAGATTACAGCAGGTCATGCAGTGCGTACACATGTGCGTGTTGAGCTTGATGGCAATCCTGTTGGATGCCGCGCAGGTGGTGTTCTCGATCAGGTTATTCATGAGCTTGAGATTGAGTGTCTTCCTAAGGATCTCCCGGAGGTTATCAAGGCGGATGTCTCTGCTCTTGATATCAATGAGACATTCCGTGTGGATCAGCTCCAGCTTCCTGCAGGTGTCAAGGTTCTTGAGGATGGAGAGGCCGCAATCGCTTCCGTCAGAATGGTCAAGGAAGAGGCTGCTCCGGCTGAAGAAGCAACAGAGACAGAGGCAGCAGCACCAGCTGATGCAGCAGCAGAGAGCAAATAATGGTCGTATTCGGTCTCGGGAATCCGGGGGCGAAATACAAGGGAACGCGGCATAATGCCGGTTTCGAGACTGTTGAGAGGATAGCAGCGCAGAAGGGCATAAAGCTTCGGAAGCGCTGCTTCCGTCTTTATAGACGTGCTGTCTCTGGATCGCTTGTTCTCATAGAGCCCCTGACATACATGAATTCATCCGGGGATGTCGCAGCGGAATGCATCCCCGCGGGCGAGACGGTCATTGTTGTCGTTGATCAGATGGATCTCCCTCCTGGGAAAGTCCGTATAAGACGTGGAGGAGGAAGCGCGGGACACAATGGCCTTAAGTCCATGATCGGAGCAATTGGAGCGGATTTCATCAGGGTCTATATCGGGACTGGAAGACCAGCACCCGGTGTGAGTGTCATTGACCATGTGCTCACGC
Organism: uncultured Spirochaetales bacterium; assembly: GCA_949295505.1. Lineage (GTDB taxonomy): Bacteria > Spirochaetota > Spirochaetia > Sphaerochaetales > Sphaerochaetaceae > Ornithospirochaeta. Next base: position 8,904 of record CASFLH010000006.1, read on the forward strand.
GCTATAATAGTACGGACCGGGCAATGGTTGACGAGGCTGAGAAGAAGG
>CASFLH010000007.1 GCA_949295505.1 uncultured Spirochaetales bacterium
AGCGTCTCGTTTCCCCAGCTCTCAAGCTGCATCGATATTCTGTTCACGCAGCCGACAGTCGGGATGATCCAGAGGGAATTGCGGATGCCGATCTGGCCGTTCTTCCTGACATATGCTTTGATGGTAGGGATATGGTCCTTCCATCTGAGCTTGTCATCTTCAGCTTCAGCCATAGCCTCTTCTGCAGTGGCCTTGTCGTAGTGGTATTCGGCATCCTCGTTCAGCAGCGTGTGGATATTGAAGGCATGCACATGGCCGCCTTTCTTGATATCTTCCTTGGCAGCTCCGATCGGATAACCGTATTTTATTACGCTTTCATCTTTTCTGATATCAGCAAGGGCGACTTTATGCCCTGCGGGTATGTCTGAGAAGACGGTGAACGTATCACCGTCAACTGTTACGACATCTCCTTTCATCAGAGGCTTGATTGCGACCGCGACATTGTCACGGCTGTTTATTCTGATAAGGTTGTTCGACATTTTCTCCTCAGAGCTTCTCTATGGCCTTTGCCATGCCATCTGTCCAGATGGTCTCAAGATATCCTCTCACCTTTTCCTCTAGGCCGGGAACCGCTGTGAGGTCTTCTCCCCACCATGCGCTCTCAGAAAGCACGCTCTTTGCGATAGCAGCAGCTTTATCAGCTACGCTGCCATATGAAGCAGAGTAGAGTTTCTGGAATTTCTCAAGTACCTCCGGGCTGTCCTGGATAAGATACTTCTCGCCATTCCTTGATCCCTTGAGTGCTGTGCCTTCGTATTCCGTTCCCTCGTAGAAGGAGATAAGCGAGGCAAGCGAGAAGGTAAGTACGGTGGGAAGCTTCCCTTCCTTCTTGAGGTATCCGAGAAGCGATGGAAGATCTCTTGTCTTGAACTTTGACACACTGTTGAGGGAAATCGAAAGGAGGAGATGCACGATATACGGATTGGCAAATCTCTCAAGAACGTCTCCGGCATAGTCCTCGAGCTGCTTCTTGTCACCATCCATCGATGGGATGATTTCTTCGAAGAGGCCTCTCTTTGCCATTGGGAAGATAAGCGGGCTCTTGATGCATTCCTCGACTGTGTTGAGACCTGTCTGGTATGCGGCAAGCACCATCATCGTATGTGTTCCGTTGAGGATTCTTACCTTTCTTGTGCGGTAGAAGGACATGTCATCTGTCCAGATGACGTTCACGCCGGCTTTCTCAGTCGGGAACTCATCTTCGTGTGTCTTGCCGTGGCACTCGATGACCCAGAGAAGGAAGATCTCCGCGCTATCGAGGAGGTTGTCCTGGTAACCGAGCTTCTCGCAGATTCTCTCCGCCTCTGCCCTTGGGTAGCCCGGTACGATCCTGTCCACGAGGCTGTTGCAGAAGTCGCATGCGGTGTCGAGCCAGTCGATGAAGCCTTTCTCGAGTCCCCATTCCTCAGCATACTGCTTGACGATTCTCTTGAGGTTGTCGCCGTTTTTATCGATAAGCTCACATGGAATCGCGATGATACCTTTGTCCTGTGCGCCATTGAATGCCTTGTAGCGATGATAGAGGAATGCGCAGACCTTTCCCGGATATGATACCTGAGGCTTGTCCTCAAGCTTGTCTCCCTCATGGTATGCGATGCCAGCCTCTGTTGTGTTGGAGATGATGAATCTGAGGTCAGGGTTCTCTGCCTGCTTCATGTAAGCATCATACTCGGTGTACGGGTTGATACAGCCCTTCACGCTTGTGATGGTCCTGAACTCCTCTACCGGCTTGCCGTTCTGCACGCCGCGGAGGACTGTGGTGTATACACCGTTCTGTCCATTGATCATCTCGCCCATGCCGTTCTTGAGCGGCTGGACCATCATGACATCGCCGTTGAAATCACCTTTCTCGTTGAGAAGGTCCACGATCCAATCGACAAATGCACGAAGGAAATTCCCTTCACCGAACTGGAGTATCCTTACAGGACGCTCTGGTTTCATGACAGTTTCACTGACATTCTTCATATCTGCTATTCTCCTTAATCCGTAATCAAGCAGGTCCGGATTCATGCCTGGGGAAAACGCTGTGAAAGCACAGAATCCTCCCTTTGATGCCCTGAAATCGGAACACAGTTTCAGTTTACACGCCATTGCGGATATGTCAAACAGAAAGGAGACCTAAGAGCCATCTTTGAGGACATCTGAGGGTTCTATTTCTCTTTTCGTCCTGAAAAGGGGAGAAATCCATCGAGGTATGGTAATATTCATGGCATGGGAAGGAAAACCGGACTTCTGCTTGCCAATGTTTATCAGGGGGCAAGCAGGGCTATGTGGAGATACGCTGCCGCGCTGTCTGCCAGGCATCCTGATGACTCTTTGATCCTTATCCCCGGAGGCCGGCTGGGTTTCCTCGGGGCAAGCGAGTATCTGCGCAACAGCATTTATGATCTTGTCAGCAGCCTTTCCATTGACGGCGCGATGATCTGGTCCTCATCCCTCACGGGAGCAGAAAACGCGGAGAGCATCATGTCATTTGTAAGAGGCATCGCTGAGCACCTTCCTGTAGTCTCGATGTGTATGACAATCCCAGGCATTCCATCAGTGGATTTCGATGCCTATACAGGTACTTATAGTGCCGTGATGCATTTCGTGAAAGACCATGGCTTTTCCAGGATAGCTTTCATTCGCGGCCCTGCTAATCATGGCAGCGCAGAAGCAAGATACCGTGCATACATCGATGCGCTCTCAGATGCCGGAATCAAGGCAGATGACCGCCTTATTACTTCTCCAAGACCCTGGAGCGATGGGGCTGCGGCTGCCCAGGAGCTCATATCTGAGCGCAGACTCAAGGCCAGGGAGGATTTTCAGGCTGTCGTTGCGGCCTCTGACCTTCTGATTCTCGGGGCAGAACCGGTTTTCAGGGAAGCGGGCATCTCCATCCCCGAGGATATCGGGATCTCCGGGTTCAACGACAATGAGGAGAATCAGCTTCTTGATGTGGAGCTCACAACCGTGAGGATGCCTATACGCAGGATCCTGGAGACATCCTATTCCGTTCTCGCGGACCTTGTGACTGACAAGGACAGCGCGGTTCCCTCCCTTGTTCTTCCGTCTGATTTCATCATACGTCGTTCCTGCGGCTGCAGTGACAGCCTTGGAGGACATGACAAAGCGAAGGAGCTTCTCAGGGATGAGGATAGGCTGAACAGATGGCTGGAGGAATACCTCCACGATGATGAGGCATATAGGGCACTTTCCGAGATTCTAGATTATATCTTCTCTTCACCCTCTGATGATTCCCGGGCTGTGACTTGTGCTGTCTCTAGGTATTTTGACAGCGGCGCTGATGCAAGCACGATCCTTGAGGCTGTCAGATGGAGCGAGGATATCCTTGGCAAGAAGGAAAGAAGCGCAGGGAGAAGGGATTATGTTCTTTCCCGCATAGCGCACGGCAGCCGCCGGCTCTATGCCAGGGAACAGCAGCGTATAGGGGAGGTGTCCCGAATTCTTGATACCTTCAAGGCAAGTCTGCTTGCGGCCCGCTCCTATTCGTCCCTTCCTCTCATCATGCAGAATGTTTTCCCGTCCCTTGGCATAAGCGGGGCTCTTCTGATGCTCTATGAGGATTTCCATTACACGAAGATGCTCGGAGGCTTTTCCGGTGATAAGCTCTTCTCGGAGAATATAAGGTTCCCAAGAAGCCGCATGGTCCCGGAAGCGCTTTCATCCTTCCTCGATAAAGGCACCTTTGTCATTGAGCCTTTATATTACGAGAACCAGGAGCTCGGCTACATCCTGATTGCCACGCCATGGTGTGAAAGCCATGTTCTGGAGGATATAAGGGCCTCACTTTCCTCCTCGATAAGAGGCATAAGCCTCACGGAAGTCGCTCAGAAGGCTGCGGAGGCTGCTGAAGAAGGGGAGCGAAAGGCCGGTGAATTCTATGCCAGTGTCTCAGAGGCGCTGAGGGGACCGCTATCGGCGATGAGGCGCCTTCTTGCCCGAAACGGCAGATTGCCAAGAGCAGAGATAGCCGACGAGGTGAAGAAAGCAGAGCAGATGCTTTCCCTTTCCCTTGCCGAATTCGGGGATCTGGACCTGGAGAAGACACTTGTGCCTATCTCCAGTCTGGCTGAGAATCTCCGCACTTCCCTTGGCGCTGATATAACAATGTATGACGACATGCCGGCGCTTGAGATTGACGAGGAGCGTATCGCCGAGCTTGTTTCCATGGTGTCAACACTCATCAATCCGTTCTCACAGCCAGTCCTGACGATAAGCCTTTTCTTGAGTGGTGTGGAAATAGGGATAAAAGGCTCTTCCGAAAACTGCGCATCCGAGCCGGCATGGCAGCTTGCGTCGCGTATCGCCGTTCTGCACTCGGGTGAGCTCAAGGCAGACAGAAATGGTGCCGTGCTGATAATCCCGTATCCAACGCTTTCAGGGCATCAGGGAGCGCCGGATGGTAAAGGGCCGCTGGTCTGGCTTTCTTCTGACAATCTTCCAGGCGCGCTTGCCGCACTCTCTCCTCTTGTTGTGCAGGGCGATGATATTAATGATATTTATCACATGCAGCCACGGCCCATCGCTATCGCGTGGAGGAAATCCGGAGTAACCGGTACCGGAGCGGCTGTACTGCGGATCCTGCGGAGCCACAGGTTCTCCAGATCCCTTCCTTTCCTCGCGTTCGGCATAGAGCAGAAAGCGGCCTCCCTTGCTGTCGCGCTTGAGTGCGACAGGGCAGATGCAGATGACTCTGTGATTTATATGTCCGTGCATCTGCCTTTTCTTGAGCCTGTCCTCTCTGATTTCGGCAGGATTGAAGATGGTATTCTTCCGGAGGAAATACTGCTCCGCAGCAGTGGGAAACCTCGTCTCGTTATCCTTTCGACAGCTGAGAACGGTATCATTTACGCTTTGAGAAGCTCAAAACGTTATTCCTCCGTCCCCATCCTGATAGTCAAGGACCTTTTCACAAGTGAGGAGATCGGAGGGATAATCGATGTGCCAAACATCATTATTGCGAACGCTCCGGTCCTGGAAGCTCCGGATTTCACGGAACGCCTTGTTTCCATCCTGACAGGAGGAGAGATCCTGCCTCCTCTTACAGGAGCGCTTGTTAAGCGTGCGATAGTCTATCTCAACAGACATCTCGCAAAGCAGATATCGCGCTGGCAGCTCGCCGAAAGCGTGAATATAAGCGAGGATTATCTCACGCGCATCTTCCGTCGGGAGATGGGGGTCTCTCCATGGGATTATCTCACGCGCTGCCGAGTGGGAGTGGCCTCGGACCTGCTCCGCAGAACAGGCGCGCCGCTTTCAGAGATAGCGCAGGCGTCAGGGTTCCAGGATCAGGCATATTTCAATCGCGTCTTCAGGAAGATCAAGGGCTGTACCCCTGGGCATTACAGGCAATCTGATTGACTCTTCCATTCGGCAATCTGCCGTGTCTCCGTGGAGAAGCTGATGCCGATCTTGTGTATCTTCATTCCTGGTTTCATTAGATAGGCATACTTCTCAGCGTATCCCTTCTCCTCAATCTGTCTCAGGGCATCATCGGTGCTCTTATCCATCTTGAGCTCAAAAACCCAGATATGATCCCCTGTCAGCAGGACCTCGTCAGCCCTTCCTCTCGCTCCTCTGTCCTCACTGATGGCGTATATCCCGGCTATGAGGAATATTGAATGGAATGCCATCTGATAGAATTTCTCCTTTTCTTTTCCAATCACCTCATAGGAGAAAGCATTGAAGAAGTCCACAAGCTTTTTTCTCAACGTTTCTTCATCGCCGCTTCTGGCTGCTTTGATGAATTGAGAGAACCATAGACTGAAGAAGTTCCTGTCATCAGTGCATCTCGAGAGGAGGTTGAGGCTGAATGATGAGGCTATTTCCCTGTTGGGGAAAGTGAGATAAGTAGCGAATTCATCACTGTCTGCAATCGTGAGGTAGCCTGCGAAGTACAGAAGGGTGGCAATGCCATCGTTAGTCAGCCTGTTTCCTGTGATGTCTGAGATATCGAAAGTGACAAATGCAAGAGGTCCTACCGTATATTTCCCCTCTGAATAGGATGAGAGGTCATATTGTTTTGCAAGATTCACAGCAAGGGTAGGGACACCGGTCCTGTTCCAATAATCCCTGAACCTGCAGTCTTCTCTGAAGAAGTATCCTATTGATACAGGGTTGTATACCGTCACCTCGGAGTCAGGGGAGAACCTGTACCCGTCATAGTATGCCCTTATCCTCCCTATGAACTCTTCCCTCGACTCATATTTCCCCGGATTGCCCTCCAGGTACTCGTCAATCCCTTCCCCGAAGTTCTCCTCAAGCTCCCTCTCCGTGTACCCGAATGCTGCAGCGTACTCCGTGCTCATCGATATGTCCACGAGATTGTTCATCGCGGAGAAGATCGAGAGATTGGAGAGTCTCAGCACCCCTGTGATGAACAGAAGCCTTATCCTCCCTGCGTGCTTCTTCATCGTCGCGTAGAATGGATTGAACGCGGCCCTTATCCTCTCCAGGAGCTCCGGATTGTCCATCGCACCAGTGAACGGTGAGTCGAACTCATCGATGATGATCACTATCTTCCCCTTCGCATCGGAAAGCCTGACTATGAGCTCTTCGAGCATCTCGGCAGGCTCCTTCCTCTCAATGCTTATTCCGTTCCGCTCCGCCTCCATCCTGATGAAAGAACGGAACGCGCTCAGGAAGGACTCCTCTGAAAGCAGCGTCATGCCGCTGAAGTCGAAGTGGATGACAGGGTAGCTATCAAAGCTATAGTCTGTCCTCTCCGCGATATATAACCCCTTGAAGAACTCCTTCCTCCCCTCGAAGAGGAAATGGAGCATCGAGCAGAAGAGTGACTTGCCGAACCTCCTCGGGCGAGAGAGGAAGAAGAAGTTGCCTCTCTCCCTTATGAGGCGGTAGGCGTACATCGTCTTGTCCACATAGAGGATGTCATCATCTTCCCTGAAATGCAGGAAGTATGAGTTGTCCGTTGTTATTCCCTTCATGTCGTCATTATAACTGGTTTGCATCATGTTGCCTCCAGTAATACATACGCTTCAGAAGGCAATATCGGTTAATGTTGTGTTTCTTTGTGCCTTCCGCGCTGATATATCTGAGGTCTGAATTGTGCAATGACTGGTTTGGATTATCCCGAAATGTACTTTTAGACTTGAAAATACGAGGTAGACATATGAAAAAAGGACAGGTAAAAGCTGTTACTGCTGAAAACCCGAAGCAGAAGAGCAAGCTGTACCGTGAGATCGTAAGGCATCGTTCTGTGTATCTCCTGGCGCTTCTTCCGCTTGTTTATTACATCATATTCAAGTACATCCCTATCTGGAATGCACAGATAGCGTTCAAGGATTTCAAGGCTGTTCAGGGAGTTGTCGGATCTCCTTGGATTGGTTTTGATAACTTCACTGAATTCTTCCATTCGTTCTACTTCTGGTCGCTCCTGAGAAATACTGTCATGTATTCCGTCGGCAAGCTGCTTATATCTCTGCCTCTGTCCATCATACTTGCCATTGCGATATATGAATGCACGAGACCAGTTCTGAGGAAAGTTGTGCAGACACTTGCATACCTGCCGCACTTCCTGTCATGGGTAATCATGTATGGAATCCTGCTCACGCTTCTTGCTCCTGGGGATGGTGTATTCAATGATGTCATAAAGATGTTCGGAGGATCTTCAATAGATTTTCTCTCGAATACGAAAGCATTCCCCTGGGTCGTTTTGTTTTCCGATGCATGGAAGGAGATGGGCTGGTCGGCTATCATCTTCATCGCAGCTCTCATGGGCATTGATGTCTCTCTCTTTGAAGCTGCCATGGTGGAAGGTGCCAGCAGCTGGCAGAGGGTGAAGTATATAACGCTGCCTTCGATACTTCCTGTTATAGTTACGGTCCTTATTCTCAAGCTCGGCACGATTCTCGATGCCGGATTCAATCAGATCTTCATGCTTTATTCACCGCAGGTATATTCAGTCGCGGACATCATCGACACATGGGTATACAGGCAGGGCCTTCTGGAGTTCAAGTTCGGTCTTGCTACGGCTGTCGGACTCTTCAAGGGTGTATTCGGCATGATTCTCGTCCTGTTCGCCAACTGGATCTCGAAGAAGGCCACGGACAGCGCATTGTTCTGAGGAGGACAGTATGAAAGAGAAACACCTGAAACCGCAGATCCAGAACAAGAAAGTAAAGCTCACGGCAGCGGATCATACGTTCAATATTGTTGTAAACATATTCATGGTCGTCATCCTGATAGCCATCATCCTTCCGCTATGGTCCACCATAACGCTTTCATTCAGGCCTGTTGATTTTCTCGGATCAAACCTTGATGGCATGTTCCTGGCGCCATGGAACTGGTCAACCGCAGCGTACGAGGCATTGCTTGGTAACAATGGCTTTCTCATGGCATTCATGAACAGCTTCAAAATCCTCATAGGCGGTGTTGCCTGTGCTCTTGTGCTGACGATACCGATGGCTTATGTGCTGTCCGTGCAGTCGCTTCCAGGAAGGAAGATCATAAACATGATTGTTATCATACCGTATGTCTTCAATGTCGGAATGATACCAGCATACCTTCTTGTGAGGGACATCGGCCTGATAAACCATCTTCCTGCTGTCTTCCTGCCTGGTGCTATCTCTACATACAACTGCATCATCATGAGGCAGTTCTTTGTAGGAATACCTGGGGAACTGAAGGAATCTGCCAGGATTGATGGCTGCTCCGAGATGCAGGTTCTTTTCAGGATCGTGCTTCCGCTCTCGAAGGCAATCGTCATGACAATAGGGCTTTATTATGGTGTTGCGTTCTGGAATGACTTCTTCAATGCCATGCTCTATCTCAATGACAGTTATCTCAATCCTCTTCCGATTCTCCTGAGGAATATCCTCATCGGTTCCGGGATGAATGAGAACCTTGAGGTGACGGCGTTCGCGAATGCTCCGATCAATGCGATCAAGGCGGCATCGGTATTCATGAGCGCAATTCCGATGGTCATAGCGTATCCGTTTATTCAGAAATACTTTACGAAAGGCACTCTTCTTGGTTCTGTCAAAGGATGACCAGGAAGATAAAAAGGAGGAAATATGATGAAGTCAAAGCGTTTTATCGCCATTCTTCTCGCTTCTCTTATGGTGATTCCTGCATTTGCAGGCGGTAGCAAGGAAGCAACAGCTCAGGCTGCTGGCACGCCAGAGGATCCAGTGACTATCGAACTCTGGTTCGGTGCTGCAATCACGGAAGCTGGCATGATCCCAGATGACTGGGTAGGGTATGAAATCATCCGCAACGAACTTGGAATAGATCTCAAGCTCTCGATGCTTCCATCAAGCGAATCAGACCAGGATATGAGAATCCAGGCAACAGGTGCTGGCAATGCGCTTCCTGATCTCTTCATGGTCCGCCGTCCTGTGCTCGTGAACCTTGTCAACCAGGGACTTATCGCACAGGTTGATGACTGCTTTGACAAGATGCCTGTCCGCACTTCACAGCAGTATGATGCAGATTCCATCAGGAACACGACTATTGATGGTCATATCTATGGTTTCGCATCTCCAGGAGCAATCGCAAAGAACGAGGGTCTTCTCATAAGGAAGGACTGGCTCGATAACCTCGGGCTTGAAATCCCGACCACAACTGATGAGCTTCTTGAAGTAATGCGCGCATTCACATTCGATGATCCGGATGGGAATGGACTCAATGATACATATGGATACGGCGCATTCGTAGAGACCGATGCTAATCTCAAGGGATATCCTGGATCACGTCTCTGGCCTATCATGGGTGCCTTTGGTGTTGAAGGACTCTGGTGCTTCGATGCCCCTAATCAGGGTCTGAGCATCTACAAGCCTGAATTCTATGACTTCATGGTTTATCTCAAGCAGATGTGCGATGAGGGAATCATTGATCCTAACTGGCTTTCCTATAAGAAGGATGACTTCAGAGCTGCATGGAAGCAGGGCAGGTTCGGTGTCATGTATGAGCAGAATGCTGCTTATGCATCAGAGGCTAACTATGCTCCGTTCGATAGCAACTTCCCAGATGGCGAATGGGTTATCATCGATGCGATCGAAGGTCCTGATGGACATGCCTCAATCGGTGCTTTCGATATGAATTATAGAATCTACGCTGTATCACAGAAAGCTGCCGATGCAGGCAAGCTCGATAAGATCTGCGAGCTTCTGGAATGGATGAGCTCTGAAGAAGGCTACTATCTCCTTGGATGGGGACAGGAAGGCGTGAACTATGTTTTCGATGAGGATGGTATCCCTGTAGCTGGAGACCTTGGTGACAATGCTTTCACAGGTCCGGATGGACAGGTTTATACACAGCTTAGAAACATGGTCTTCTACAACAGCGATGTCGAGCTCACATCACGCTATCCGACTTACACATGCGCAGTATCCGGCAAGGAGATGTCAGCACTTAAGGCTCTCCGCGAGATGCAGAGCATGAAGTGGACGAATGCCGTAGGTTCAAGCACATTGCCGACACCTAGCGCAGATGTCCAGAGATTCTACGATCAGAGTCTTGCAGAGTTCCTCTCCGGAGCTAAGAAGCTTACTCCTGAGAACTGGGCTGCATTCATTGAGCAGTTCAATAGAATCGGCGGAGAGGCATGGAATGCTTCCGGCGTCGAGGCTATGGAAGCCAACGGCCTGGTTCGCGAATAAGAATTCTGAGCGGCCGCCTGCGGGTGGCCGTTTTCCGGAGGATACAGATGGAAATGCCTCTTTCACTGAGGATGGCGAAAAGCGTTGAGGAGCGGTACAGGCCAGGAATGATGCTATGGCATTACGAACATGGTCTGGTTCTTTATGCTTCACTCAGAGCAGCAGATATACATGGGGACAAGTCAATCTATCCATGGGTATATGCTATGTATGACCGTCTTATCGGCAATGATGGGAGCATCGCAACTTACCGGGAAGGTGAATACAACCTTGATCAGATCAATGCCGGAAAAACACTTTTTGCGCTTGCGGACAGGAGCGGAGAGAAACGATTCGAGGCTGCAGCTGATAAGCTTCATCACCAGCTTCTGAATCATCCGAGATGCAAGTGCGGTGTGTTCTGGCATAAGGAAATCTATCCATGGCAGATCTGGCTTGATGGCCTTTATATGGAGGGACCCTTTACAGCTGAATATGCAGTCCGGCATAGCGACAATACAGCGCTTCTGGATATCATAGAGCAGCTGAAGGTGACGTATTCTCTTCTCAGGGATACTGAGACAGGGCTGCTTTATCATGCATATGATGAATCAAGAGGCATGAGGTGGTCGGATGAGAGGACAGGATGTTCTCCTCATTTCTGGTCCCGCTCAATCGGATGGTATCTGATGGCGGTGGTTGATGTTCTCGATTTCCTTCCTGAGACCTACCAGTCACGCGCGGAGCTTGTCGCGATAGCAAAGGAGCTTTCGGCTGCGGTCCTGCGCTTCCAGGATGAGAGCGGCATGTGGTGGCAGGTGACGGACGAGGGTACAAGGAATGGCAACTATCTTGAGACATCCGGATCCGCGATGTTCGCCTATGCCTTTTACAAAGGAGTCAGGAAAGGTCATCTTGAAGCCTCTTTCCTTCCTTATGCGAAGAAGGCACTGAATGGAATCAAGGACAGGTATCTGAAAGAAGACGAAAACGGCTTCCTGCATCTTGGCGGGATCTGTTCTGTAGCCGGGCTCGGTGGCAATCCATATCGGGACGGATCCTTCAGATACTACATCTCCGAAAAAATCCGCGTGGATGATTTCAAAGGTGTGGGACCATTCATTCTGGCTTGTACGGAGGACGAGCTTTCGTAAGCGTCCTTAGTATATGTCTACTTCGGAGCCGGAAGGCTCAGCGGGCTGCGGCCCGCTTTTCTGCATCAGAAGGTTCTTGTAATTCCATACGATGTTGCGCTTTGTTGTTTTTACATTTGCGGTTTTTCTAATAATCTTATTTTAATTTGATACACATAATGGAATTAAATTGTTCGAATATAATTGCCGGTAAGCATCCATTGTTTGACAGCTGGATAGAGTGCAGGTAGAATGACGCTATAACATCCTAAAAAGGAGAATCCAATGAAGAAGACACTTGCTGTTCTGCTCATGGCAGTTCTTTCTCTGGCAGTTTTCGCTGCTGGCTCCGCAGAGAGCGCCAGCGACGCGCTTATGCTCGGAATGGTAACCGATTCCGGAACCATCGATGATCGTTCCTTCAATCAGGGAACATATGAGGGAGTTGCGCAGGCGGCAGAGGAACTTGGTCTGCAGTGCACATATCTCAGACCGTCTGGAACAACCACTACGGATTATCTCACAGCTATCTCTGATCTCTATGACAACGGATACAGATTCATAGCATGCCCGGGATATCTTTTCGCAGAGGCTGTTGCCCAGGCCCAGGAGATGTATCCAGACCTGATGCTCATCATCATCGATGACGCACTTGCTGCAGGAATCGGAGAGAATACGGTTGCTATCACATTCAAGGAGCAGGAATCCGGCTTCATGGCAGGTCTCGCCACAGCACTCAAGCTCCAGACCGGTGATGTGGGCTTCGTGGGAGGACTTGAGATTCCATCAGTCCAGAAGTTCAACTGGGGTTTCCAGCAGGGTGTTGCATATGCAAATGAGAATTTCGGAACATCCGTGAACATGGATCCTTCGAACTTCGTATACCAGGGATCCTTTGCTGATCTTGCTGGTGGCCAGCAGCTTGCTATCGCAATGTACGACAAGGGTGTTGATGCAATCTTCGCTGCAGCTGGTGGTACAGGCGTTGGTGTTATCAATGAGGCAAAGAACCGCCGTCTCGCAGGAGAGGATGTATGGGCAGTCGGTGTTGATGTTGACCAGTATTCCGTAGGTGACATGGGCAATGGCGAATCCTGTATCCTCACATCTGCAATGAAGGATGTCACAGGTGTTGCTTATGATCAGGCAATGGCTGCGGCAAATGGCACATTCAAGGGAGGTACTCACCTGATTCTCGGTGTTGCTGAGGACAGGGCAGGTATCCCTGCGACAAACCCGAACCTCACTCCTGAGATTGAGGCGGAAGTTGCAGAAGTCGCCCAGCTGATCAAGAACGGAACGATTACTGTTCAGGATACAGCTGATGGCCTTATTCCGTAACGAAAAACAATGACAGTCAGGCCGCCGGGAATCTAGGCGGCCTTTGTTTGAATTAATGCACTCACGTGCCCTTTGATGGGAGAAGCCATTGAATTACGTTATCGAGATGCTTGATATCTGGAAGGAATTCCCGGGTATCGTGGCAAACGGTGGGATCACACTGCGAGTACAGGAAGGTGAGATCCATGCAATCCTCGGAGAGAATGGAGCTGGCAAATCAACGCTGATGAGCATTCTCTTCGGCCTTTACCATGCGGATAAAGGCGTAATCAGAGTCCGTGGCAAAGAAGTGAATATCAAAAGCCCGAATGATGCATTCGATCTCGGGATAGGAATGGTTCACCAGCACTTCCAGCTCGTTCACAATTTCACTGTTGCGGAAAACATCATTCTCGGAAAGGAAGGAGGCTTTGTCTATGATATCAGGAAAGCCTCAAAGAAGATAAAGGAGATATCTGAGCGTTACGGGCTCTCCATCGAGCCGGACATGGTGATTGAGGATATCACTGTAGGCATGCAGCAGAGAGTGGAGATTCTCAAAATGCTCTATCGCGATGCCGATATCCTCATATTCGACGAGCCCACGGCTGTTCTCACACCGCAGGAGATCGAAGAGCTCATGCAGATCATGCGCAACCTTGCGGCAGAAGGCAAATCGATTATCCTCATCACCCATAAGCTTGATGAGATAAAGGCTGTGGCCGATCGCTGCACAATCATAAGGCGAGGGCGTCTGATTGATGTTGTCGATGTGAAAGATGCCTCTGTGGAGTTCATGGCCGCTGCCATGGTTGGACGCCCTGTGTCATTCAAGGTTGAGAAGTCTCCATGCCATCCAGGAAAGCCGATACTGGAGATCAGCCATCTCTCTGTGATGAACAGCAAGAACGTGCTTGGCGTGAATGATTTCTCGCTGACGGTTCATGGCGGGGAGATTGTGGGCCTTGCCGGTGTCGATGGCAATGGCCAGACAGAGCTTGTGGAGGCTATCACAGGTCTCAGGAAAGCTGAATCCGGCACAATAATCTTCAACGGGAAGGACATAACATCAATGCCGATATCCCAGCGCAATGATATGGGACTCGGCCATATCCCAGAGGATAGACAGAAGCGTGGCCTGATACTCGCGGAGCCTCTGACTTCCAATATGGTAATCAAGGAGTTTGGCAAGAAACCGTTCTCGGAGCATGGAATCCTTGACTACCAGCAGATACGCGCCTATTCAGAGAAAATCGTCGAACGGTTCGATGTCCGTTCAGGAGAAGGTGTTGATTCGCTTGCCGGCAAGCTTTCAGGCGGCAACCAGCAGAAAGCGATCATTGGCCGTGAAATCACGTCGGATCCTGATCTCCTGATTGCAGTGCAGCCGACAAGAGGCCTTGATGTCGGAGCAATCGAATATATCCATAAGCAGCTTGTTGAGGAGAGAGACAGAGGGAAGGCAATCCTTCTTGTCTCTTTTGAGCTTGATGAGATCTTCAATCTTTCTGACAGGATCGCAGTCATCTCCAGTGGCAAGCTTATCGATATTGTCAATACTGCTGACACTGATGAGCATGCTGTCGGTCTTATGATGGCAGGAATCAGAAAGGAGGAAGCGTGATGGGAAGCAGGAAAGTGATCAACAAACCACTGGAAGCCAGAAAGGCCTCATCGCTGCTTGTCTCCCTTTCTGCCGTCTTCCTTGGCATTATTGCTGGCTGTGTCTTCATCCTCTGTATCGGCAAGAATCCATTTGCGGGTTTTGAAAGGATTCTCTTCGGAGCTCTTTCCAATACAAGACGAATCGGCAACACGCTGGGAATGTCCACGCAGCTTATCCTTATCGGGTTATCGGTGGCTTTTGCCTTCAAGACAGGTCTTTTCAATATCGGAGCATCCGGACAGATGCTGATCGGGGGTATAACAGGCTCCATTCTCGCATATTATCTGCCTATGGATATGCCACGCATTATCTATCTTCCGATAATCATCATCGCCTCAATGGTCGCTGGCGCCTTCTGGGGATTCCTTTCAGGTCTGCTTAAGGCGAAATTCAATGTCCATGAGGTTGTCTCGACCATCATGCTCAACTGGATAGCATACTGGATTGTTTATGACTTCATACCGCGATTCATCATCGATCCTACGATTTCGGTCAAGTCAAAGCCGATTGAGACAGTGCACACCCTGAGGGCGGACTGGCTGACGAACATAACCTCATTCTCCACGCTCAACTATGGTTTCTTCCTTGCCGCAATCATGTGCGTGGCTGTCTGGTTCATCCTGCAGAAAACTACTCTGGGCTTCAATCTCAAGGCGGTGGGGTCCAACCGGTTCTGTGCGGAATACGCAGGTATCAAGGTGAATCGTTCCATTATGATATCCATGGCAATCGCTGGAGCGCTTGCGGGTCTTGCCGGACTGACATATTACTGTGGGTATTCGAATATCATGGAAATGGGGAAGATGCCCAATGAGGGATATGACGGTATTGCTGTCGCCCTTCTCGGCAACTGCTCTCCAGTCGGGATCTTCTTCTCTGCGATTTTCTTCGGCATCCTGAAGATGGGAAGAGGCTCGCTTGCCGCAACGGGTATTCCAACAGAGATCGCTGATACGATAATCGCCACAATCATCTACTTTACGGCAACTAATGTCATTCTCGCATCTTTCTGGAATGGTATTTTCCACAGGCGGTTCGAAAAGAAAGAGGAAGCTGCAGCTGCTGCTGCGGCAAAGCATGGTGATCCGACTCCTGTGAATCAGCTTGCTCCCGATGTGTTCAGGGCATATGCCAAAGAGGGCAAGGCGCTCATCAGCAAGAAGAAGGAGGAAAGGTAATGGAATTCTGGAATGTTGTTACAAGCATAATACCGTCGGCTATCGCATATACCATACCGATTCTCATGGGAGCACTCGGAGGACTTTATTCAGAGCGTTCAGGAGTCACCAACCTCTGTATAGAAGGCTTGATGCTCTTCGGCGTATTCTCCGCGGCTGCAACTATCGTGAAGCTTCAGGCCATACCGGGTTTCAGTTTTACCCTTGCAATCGTCATCGGTATCCTTGTCGCCATGGCAGCCTCTATGCTCCTTTCCGTCCTGCATGCCTTTGCTGCTATCAACCTAAAGGCAAACCAGGTGATCTCAGGAACTGCGATCAACATGCTTTCGACAGCTGTCTCGCTTTTCCTTGCGCAGACGATAACAGGCAGCGGCAATATAACGATTGTCAGGGCAATCGTGAGGCAGAATGTACCTGTTTTATCGAGCATTCCGGTTATCGGGCCTCTTTTCTTCACAAGCACATACTGGACTACCTGGCTGTGCCTGCTCATCTGGGGAGGGTCATGGTTCCTTTTATATAAGACATCCTTCGGCCTTCGTCTGCGTGCGTGCGGAGAGCATCCTTCCGCCGTCGCATCCGCTGGAGTGAATGTTCACAAGATGAGATACATCGGTGTCCTTGCTTCCGGTCTGCTTTCCGGAATCGGCGGTGCCTGTATCCTCGTTACATATGCCGGTGAATACAATGCGGGAAGCGGCATAAATGGCCTTGGCTTCCTTGCTATCGCAGCTTTGATTTTCGGTCAGTGGAAACCTCTCGGAATTCTTGGCTCGACATTCTTCTTCGGACTGTGTATGACTATTGCGAATATGGGCAAGGTGTTCCCTGTCTTCCAGAATATACCGACAGGGTATCTTGGCATGTTCCCATATGTGGCGACACTTATCGCCCTGATCTTCTCCAGCAGGAAGAGCGCAGCTCCTCTTGCTTCCGGAGAACCATTCTAGGAGGAACTGATATGGATCTTATGGACAAGCTTGCTCAGTCGGAAGCGTATATCAGGTCAAAGCTTGGCGGTCTGAAGCCTCAGATCGGTCTTATTCTCGGGTCCGGACTGGGAGAGATGGCTGATTCAATAGAGAATCCAGTGGTCATTGATTATCATGATATCCCGCATTTTCCGGTCTCTACTGTACCCGGGCATAAAGGCCGCCTCGTAATCGGGGAGCTTGAGGGAAAGACTGTGCTCTGCATGCAGGGTCGTTTCCATTACTATGAAGGCTATTCAATGGATGAGGTCGTCTATCCGATACGCACGATGAAGATGCTGGGAATCAATTCGCTCTTCCTTACAAATGCGGCAGGATGTGTGAACACTGCCTGGAAGCCGGGGGATCTGATGCTTATCACGGATCACATCAAGCTCATTGCGGATAATCCTCTCCGTGGCAGGAATCCGGATGCGCTCGGCGATCGTTTCTTTGATATGACGCAGGCTTATGACAAGGATCTCGTGTCCATTGCCTCCAAGGCTGCGGATGATCTTGGAATAGAGGTGAGGAAGGGGGTTTACATGCTGTTTACCGGCCCCTCATTCGAGACTGCTGCTGAAGTCAGATTCGCTCGCCTTGCCGGAGCAGATGCCGTTGGTATGTCAACGGTCCCGGAAGCGATAGCCGCCTCTCATATGAGGATGCATACGATAGGTATCAGCTGTCTTACGAACATGGCTGCCGGGATTCTTGATCAGCCGCTCAATCATGAGGAAGTCCTGGAGACGGGTGAGAGGGTAAAGAAGACTTTCTCGGCGCTTGTCAGGGAAATCATAAGGCGCTGGCCGGAAGAGAAACTGTAATCTGTCCTGCAATATGAAAAGAGGGTGTGCTGATGGTTCACCCTCTTTTTCGTGTGCGTGCTACAATCTTGGCATGAAAATAGCATTAGTTGTATATAGCCTGACAGGGCATACTTATGAGATGGCTGAGGAGATTGTTAATGGTATTGCCGGAACCGGAGCTGAAGCCAGGATTTACAACATCAAGGATGTCGATGTCGATAAGGATTTCATTGATTCCTCATCAGGCCTGATCATAGGTACCCCCACGTATATGGCAGGCTGTGTATGGCAGATAAGGAAATGGCTTGAGGAGGACTCGAAGTCTTTCAGTCTTGCCGGTAAGCTCGGGGGAGCCTTTGCGACGGCTCACTATGCGCAAGGGGGACAGGATACGGCTATCATGGACATTCTGGGACAGCTTCTCGTCAAAGGCATGCTCGTCTATTCCGGTGGAGGCGCGTTCGGTCTTCCGATAATCCATCACGGACCTGTCGCTCTTGACAAGGAGGAAGATCATTATGAGCGGAGCCGCGAGATGTTCCGCATCTATGGATCCCGGTTTGCCTCGGAATGCCTGAAGCTGTTCTCCTGATTGCAGGGGCTATGCAAAATCCTCTCTCTTCATGATAATGATAATAATGATGTAGCTTATGAAGATCCTCTGCATTTCCGATGCGACAGATACTCTGATTTACTCGACGGTTGCCCCTGATCTTTACAGGGATGTTGATTTTGTCATCTCTGCAGGCGATCTTCCGCTCAGATACTATGATTACATCCAGACCATGCTTAGAAAGGATGTCTGGTATGTATATGGCAACCATAATCTCGAGGAGTTCGGCCGGATGATGAAGGGTGCTTCCCGGGACGAGATGATCCGGCGTGCGGTCAGTGAAAGTCCGCATGCGCTTCCGGTATTCGGTGGCCAGTTCGTTGACGGGAAATGCATCTATGACAGCCAGCATGACCTTATCATCATGGGGCTTGGGGGCTCGATGCTCTATAACTACGGAGACAGCCAGTATACGGAGAAGCAGATGCAATGGCGCATCAACAGGCTCATACCACGGCTGATGTACAACAAGAAACGCTATGGACGTGCTCTTGATATCCTCATAACGCACGCACCCCCAAGGGGGATGGGCGATGGTGAGGATCTGTGTCATAAAGGCTTTGAATGCTTCTTGCAGTTCATGGAGAAATTCAAGCCCCGCTACCTGCTTCATGGGCATGTTCATCTAGATGATATCAATGCTCCGAGGGTCTCGGAATTCTGTGATACGAAGGTAATCAATATCTACAAGAACTACATCCTTGAGGATGATGCACTGGGAAAGAGTTATGGCAATTGAATCCACAGCAGTTGAAGATTTTACAAGAGCGAAACGTAAAGCGAAGTTCCAGGGTCTCCTGTCTGCATTGACATGGAAGAACAATGATCTCATGTCCCTTTATGAAGTCACATCCATCATCAAGCCTAAGTCAGAGACATACCTCGGGATGCGCACGATTCCCGTTTCCAAGATAATCGGCAGCGAGGGGCGTTATCATGATTTCTCTTCCGCGTTCCTTCCCAAGCGCGAGATGCTGAAAAGCAGGTGGTGCAGCATCGACAGCGCTCTTATCAATGATGTCATACTTCCCCCGATTTCCGTCTATGGTCTCGGTGGTTATTACTTTGTAAGAGATGGCAATCACCGTGTATCGGTCGCGAAGACACAGGGTGTTGAGTACATCGATGCGGAGGTCGTGGAGCTTGATACGGAAATCCCGATTCATCCCGGCATGTCGATGAAGGAGCTCAAGGATAAAGTAGTTGACTACGAGCGGAACATGTTCATCGCCCAGTATAAGCCGTCATACCTTCCGATGGGTGATATCGTATTCAATACACCTGGATCTTACCCGGAGATGGTCAATCATATACTTGTCCACAAGTATTACATAAACCAGGATATCAATCATGAGATCACTTTTGAGGAAGCCGCAAAGAGCTGGTATAAGAATGTCTATTCCCCGATTGTCCAGGAAATCAGGGCAGAGCATCTTCTGGCGGCATTCCCTGGCCAGACTGAAGGCGATATGTACATGTGGCTGGTAAGGCGATGGGATGAGTATAAGCGGCAGGATGGGACAATCAGCGCGGCAGAGGCTGTACGCAAGGCGGGGAAGGAGAGAGGGAAAGATATCTTCCACCGCCTCGAACGTTATCTTGCCTATTATTTCAGCAAGCTCTCAAAGGCCTAAATCCGGCAGGGATATCATCTCTGACAGACGTTCGGCAATGGCATCTATCATATCTGACGGACGCTGCGGCATTATCTCATTCTCAAGATGAATGTATGGCTCATATGGTACGGGATAAAGCTGCATCATCTCTGCCCATCTGTACAGTCCGGAAACGGCTCTCAGTCCATCTTCTTCGTCGACTGTTGTTGATGAGAAAGCATAGAATTTCCTTCCTTTCAGGGCTTCCCGCAGATAAAGATTCCAGGTTGAATCAAGAAAGGCCTTCATCTCTGCTGTCGGCATGCCGAAGCGTGATGGTGTGCCCAGGATTATGATATCTGCCGATTGCAGCTTCTCCGGGGTGGCTTCTGGAAGCGATGTGATCTCCTCATAGTATTCAATCGCTTCTGTCTTCTCGTTCGCTGCGAGATGCAGGTCGGTATCTGAGACTCCGTATATACGGGAATCGATGCCTCTGGCCTTCAATTTCTCGGCAAAAGTGTCCGCAATGAGATAAAGATTGCCGGAAATGGAGTGGATTATGATATTAGCTCGCATAGCTCCTCCTTATATGGATTATACGCTTAAAGAGGAGCTTCCGGTCAAAATCATTTCACAGATGCGCTGCCAAGCGTCATCGTGCCCGCCTGGCTTTCCGTGCTTATTGTCTTGCTGAAGAACTTCGGCATGGCTGAGACAAGACCTTCTCTGGAATACACAGGGCAATCCCTGCCAAGCGGAAGCAAAGAAGGCTTTCCTTCCGCTGCGGAGAGATAGAATGCATCGATGAATTGAGTAGCTTTCCTGCCATCATCCGATGTCGCATCTGGTGCGCTGTCGCTTTCCACGGCATCGACAAAGCGCGAGACAGCGGCATCGTGTCCTTCCTTGGCGGAATCAGGAATGCTGTCGAATATCCTCTGCAGTCTTTCCTCTTCCTCCCTGTCCTCTTCAGGATATCCGTTCGGTTGTGGCCTTTTCACGTGAAGCGACCATGATGGAATCGTGAAGGCAGCCTTCTCGCACTGGAACCGGAATCCCTGATACTCATCCATATCAACAAGGGAGACGGAGAAGGAAGCAATTGCGCCATCCTGGAATCTCATGATCGCCATACCTTCATCCTCGGTTTCGCTGTTCGTATGCTTCCTGTTATCCATTATCGCGGTGAGTGTTTCCGGCAGCCCTCCCATGAACCAGAGAAGCATGTCAACCTGATGTACTCCCTGGCTTGTAAGCGTGCCGCCACCTTCGCTCTCCCATGTGCCTCTCCAATACAGGTTGTGGTAATTACTGCCTCTGAACCAGTGTGATGTCACATCAACGGAGAGAATGCGGCCGAAATAACCTTCATCAAGCATCTTCTTGGCTTTCTGTATCTGGCTGTAGTAACGGTTCTGGAAGACAAGCCCCAGCTTCCTGCCGCTTTTCCTCTCCGCCTCGATCATCTCATCCTCTTCTTCCAGGGATACAGCCATCGGCTTCTCGAGGAGAACATGCTTGCCATGCAGAAGAAAGGCAATCGTCACTTCCTTGTGCAGGGCAGGTGGGAGCGCGATCGATACGATGTCGATATCACTGCGGTCGAGAAGCGTGTGCCAGTCATCTGTTATCGTAATATCTGCTTTACGCTCCGGCATCAGGGTATCCACTATATCCTGGCATCTGGATACAGTACGGCTGCAGAGTGCCTTTATGCAGCATCTGCTGTCCCTCATGAAAGCCTCAGCATGTGTCCTCCCGATTGATCCGGTTCCTATTATCGCAATACCGTGCATGTTTCCTCCTAACAGAATGCCGTATATATCCCATCTGCCTGTGCTACGTGCACAGGCCGGGAGTAGAGTTCGGAGAGAATATCCTCTCTCAGTGTTTCCTTCTTGCTTCCCTCCATGACTATCTTCCCGTCTTTCATCAGAACGATCCTGTCTATGGCTGGTATGATCTCCGAAAGCTCATGTGTGACCATCACGAGAGTCCTGTTTTCCGTGGCGTATCCAGAGATCGTATTCCTTAAATCTGCACGGGAAGGGAAGTCCAGTCCCGCCGTCGCTTCATCCAGAAGCAGCACTGTGGGGTTTGTGATGGCGGCTCTTGCGAGCAGGACACGGCGCATCTCTCCTGTGGAGAGCGTGTTCATCGTCCGGTCTTTCTTTTCAAGCATCGAGACTTTTCGCAGTTCATCATCCGCCCTTTCCCAGTCCTCTGGGTCTATTTCATGGTGAAAATCGAATCCCAGCGATGCATGCAGGCCGGAGGCAACGATTTCCCTTGCTGTATATGTCGTGCGGAAGAATTCATCCTGTCCGGGAGAAACATGCCCGATTTTCTTCCTGAGCTCAGATACAATCCAGCGCTCCTCTCCGAAAAGCGAAGATCTGTATCTGTCGGTTGCAAGCGGATAGGTCCGTCTGTCTATCACATCGACAAGGGTTGACTTGCCAGCCCCGTTAGGTCCTATAATCGCTATGCGTTCACCGATCTCTGCCTTGATTGAGACGTCGGAAAGGATGTATTTGCCATCCCGTCGGACGTCTGCGTGGCTGATACTGAAAGCTTCCATGTCCTGATGATAATCCAAATGCCTTTCCTGTCCAATATTGGTGTTCTGTGAATGCTCTGTTAAGTAGTTGTTATATTTTTACTGAATTTTACTAAATCATTGACAGACGGTGATGTTAGCTGTCTAATACATGTGGAGGCAGAATGGCTGTTATCAAGGATATCGCCAGAAGCTGCGGGGTAAGCGCGGCTACAGTATCTAGGGTCCTCAACTGCGATCCTACGCTTTCCGTCACGGATCTTGTCCGTAGCTCTGTTGAGGCAGAGGCTGCAAGACTGGGGTACAAGACCCCACGGCAGCGAAAGGTATCCATGCTTCAGGTACAGCTTGTGTTATCTCCGATAGACAAGCCGGGATTCGAAGAACAGCTTCTCTCCCTTCTCAAGCCGATAGCCCGGCTATCAGGTATCCAGCTTTCCCTTTCCGCTTATGATAAGACGGATGGCATCATCGCACTCGGAGAATTCTCCAGGGAAGAGATCTCTTATTTCCAGAGTGTGTCATCCGCTCTTCTCCTGATCAATAATCTTGGTTCTGATTACTCCTACGATTCCATCATGATTGACTACCGCAATGCTGAGAAGCAGGTTATGGATTACTTCCTTTCATCGGGAATAAGGAGAGTCGGGTATGTCGGCGGGGTATTCCATCGTTCTGCCTCTGTGATAGGTGAGCGCCGTGCCGCGGAGTTCAGGAAGATGCTGGAGGATGAGGGTCTTTTCCATAATGAATGGTTTTTCATCGGGGGAATGGATGAAGAGTCCGGCTACAACGATGTGATGAAAATGAAAGATCTTCCCGATGGACTCTTCATTTCCGATCCTGACACTGCAAGAGGTGTCATAAAGGCGCTTGATGAACGCAAAGAAGACGTGACGCTTGTAACATACAACAACTTCTTCCCCTTTACGCTTGGGCGGGGGTCTGAGCTGAGAATATTCACCCCGGATGTGTGGCGGACCGCACTGAGGATGATCGCAGAGAAGGCGAAAGGCGAGAGAGAGCAGGGCTTGAGCGTATTCTGTCCTGCCCGTCTTTCAGAAAATACAGCTTCATTGAAGCGAGGAGTGTAGAAATGAGAAAGGCTTTACTGGTCTTTGCTGTAGCGCTTATGTCGCTCAGCCTGTTTGCACAGGGTGGTCATGAGACTGCCGTGTCAGAATCCGGGAACACCGTTATCCGTGATCTTAACATCATGTATGTTCCTTCTCGTGAGCCAAGCGAGATCATCATGGTTACAGAGCCACTGAAGAATCTCCTGACAACAGAGCTTGCGGGACTTGGATATGATGTCGAGAATGTGAATATCTCCGTAGGCACCAATTATGAGGCTGTTGGAATCGCACTCTCTGCGGGAACTGCTGACATAGCGGTCGGAATGCCGGCAAACACATATATCCTTTATGAAGATGGATGTGATGTCATTCTTACCGCAACACGCGATGGTCTTTCCGTTGACAGTGACGATCCGAGGGACTGGAATAACAATGAGCCGATCACAGCCAGCCAGAACCAGGCTGTAGGATACCGCGCTCTCATCATTGCAGGTCCATCCGCGAAAGGACAGGAACTCACTGCAAAGGTCAATGCAGGGGAAGCACTCACATGGGATGATCTCAATTCCGCCAACTGGGCTGTCATGAGTTCTACAAGCTCTGCCGGTTATGTCTATCCGACAATCTGGCTCATGAATAATTATGATGGCAAGACAATCGGAGATCTCCAGCATACAGTTCAGGTAGACTCCTACCCATCAGCATTCGCACGCCTTGCTTCCGGCCAGGTTGATGTGCTCTGCACATTCGCTGATGCGAGAAGGGACTATGAGGATGACTGGATGACGACATTCGGCCGCGATTCGGATATCTGGACAGAGACCGATCTTATCGGAGTCACACCTATGATCTACAACGATACAGTATGTGTCTCCAAGACAAGCAAGACCATCACACCGGAATTCGTAGAAGCTCTGCAGACAGCATTTATGAACCTCAACAAGACGGAAGAGGGTAGGAATGTAATCGCAATCTATAGCCACACAGGTTATCTCCCGGCTGTTTCCTCTGATTATGACAATGAGAGAGTAGCTCAGGAGATTATGAAGAATTCAGGCGTATGATCCGGTTCAGGAGAGGGGTTCAGCCCCTCTCCTCATCAAATGGTAGAAGATGATAGTTTTCAATGATGTAACCAAGGTATACCCGAATGGGACAGTCGGGCTTAAAGATGTGGATCTCACCATCTCGGATGGGGAGTTTGTTGCTGTCATAGGGCTTTCTGGTGCAGGAAAATCAACACTCATCAGGGCAATCAACAGGATGCACCCGATTACTTCAGGCATGCTCACAGTTGATGGCACGGATGTGATGAAGCTTTCCGGGAAAGGACTCAGAAGGCTCAGAAGAGGCATCGGCATGATCTTCCAGTCATTCAATCTCGTAACCAGAACGAGTGTGATCCGGAATGTGCTTACCGCATTTGTTCCTGATCTTCCACTCTGGCGACGGGTCCTTGGGATATTCCCGAAGCGCGCGAAACTGAAAGCACTTGAGGCTCTTGATAAAGTCGGCATCCTGGAGAAAGCCTTTACCAGGGTTGACCAGCTCTCAGGCGGTCAGCAGCAGAGAGTCGCGCTTGCAAGGACTCTTGCGCAGAATCCATCGATTATCCTTGCTGATGAACCGGTTGCCGCCCTGGATCCTGTGACGGCAAAAGCAGTAATGGATGACTTCAGGAATATCAATAAGAACATGGGGATAACTGTCATTATAAATATCCACCATGTCGAGCTCGCTCTTGAATACTGTGACAGAGTGATCGGAGTGAGAGCTGGGCAGATTGTGTTTGACGGTCCGGCCGATAAGGTTGACAAGACCGTTCTTGCATCAATTTATGGGGACGAGAACTATGAGGCAGTCTGATAAAGGACTCTATGACAGGATATTCCGACCAAGGATTTACACGCTTGAGAATGGCCGGACCTGCGAGGAACGCCGCTCGAGGATTCCTTTTGTACTGATTGTTCTCCTTGCTGCCACCATTGTCTCCGGTGAAGTGACAGGCTTCAGCTTCTCGACGCTCATCAGAAGGATAAGCTATTTCTTCGTGATGCTTGGCGATATGCTCCCTCCGGACTGGGCGTATATGTCACAGGTGTGGACTCCGTTGTGGGATACGATAAAGATGAGTCTGCTTGGGTCCGCGATCGGGGCAGTGCTATGCATTCCATTTGCGGTCCTCTCCAGCGAGAATCTGCTCAGGAACAGGGCTGTCACGCTCTTCTTCAAGTTCTTCTTTTCCGTGGTCAGGACGCTGCCGACACTTGTTGTCGCGCTTATTGCCACTTACGTCTTCGGGCTTGGTACTCTTGCTGGAACCGTGGCCATTGCGGTCTTCACCTTCGCATACTGCGGCAAGATCCTTTATGAGCAGATCGAGACTGTTGATATGGGGTCTCATGAGGCTCTTGAAGCTCTGGGAATGGGCAGGATGTCCGCAATCCGCTATGCTGTCTGGCCTCAGGTCCTCCCATCTTTCCTGTCAACAGTGCTTTTCTGCTTTGAGGGAAACGTGCGTTATGCCTCGATTCTCGGTTATGTGGGAGCAGGAGGGCTTGGACTGATTCTCAACGAGAAGATCGGATGGAGGGAGTACCCGAGGGTCGGAATGATACTCATCGCGCTGTTTGTGGCTGTCGTCGCTATCGAATCCCTGAGTTCCTGGCTCAGAAGCAAGCTGACGTGAGGAGGGGATATGCCTGAGATAAAGCTTACACCTGCCGAGATGCTCTCGAAAGAGCCTAAGAGATGGATTGCGACGCTTCTTGTCGTACTGCTGACTGTGATGATCCTCTCATGGTCGGGAAGCGCGCTGGAGTCAAATTCAACAGGTGGCTCCGGACTTTCCGTGGCGAAGGGAATCATACTCGGAATACTGCATCCGACAACCGGAATCCTCTTTACACTGCAGAAGAACGGTGTGCCGTATCTGCTGCTTGAGACGATGTGCATCGCATTCCTTGGCACTCTTGTCGGTGCTGTGATATCTGTTCCTTTCGCTTTTCTTGGCGCGGGGAACATCGTGCCGAAGCCAGTTGCTGTCGTTTTCAGGGTCCTTGTGATGGCAATCAGGACTATCCCGTCATTCGTCTACGGGCTGATGTTCATCATGGTCACAGGGCCTGGCGCATTTGCCGGATTGCTGACGATGTCTGTCTGTTCAATCGGTATGCTGTCGAAGATGTTCATCGAGACCATTGAGGATCTTGATAGGGGAATCCTAGAGTCAATGTCAGCAGCAGGGTGCAATACCTTTGACAAGATACGCTATGGGATCATACCCCAGCTGATGCCTTCGTTCGCTTCCACTCTCATCTATCGTTTTGATATGAATCTGCGCGATGCGACAGTTCTCGGTATTGTAGGAGCCGGTGGTATTGGTGCGCCCCTCATCTTTGCGATGAATTCATACAGATGGAATGATGTCGGCGCGATACTCCTTGGTCTTGTTGTTCTTGTGCTCGTCGTCGAATGGTTCTCCTCAAAGCTCAGGAATGCGCTGATGAGAGGATGATATGGTAGATCTGTATTTTACAAGCGATACGCATTCCTATGTCTTCCCGACGGATTATATATCCAGCGGGAAACAGGATATCGGATACATGGCGATGTCCTCCCGTTTCAGGGAAGGGGCAATCATTGTGGATGGAGGGGATGTTCTTCAGGGTTCCCCTCTTATCCGATATGAGATGCGCAAGGGACGGAAGCCGCTATCTGCCTCCGAGGCATTCAACAGGGCAGGGCTTTCCGTCTATGTTCCTGGCAACCATGATTTCGATTTCGGTTATGACACGCTCCGGGATTTCCTGTCCGAGCTCAAAGCTGACAAGATCGCGGCGAATGTCGTGGATACCCGTGCTGAGCTGGGATTGAAGCGTTATGCGATCAAGGATGTGAATGGTCTCAGGTTCCTTTTCGTCGGAGTTGTCACGGACTATGTGAACATCTGGGATGCTGATAAGCTTGAGGGACTGGAAGTGACTGATTGCGTGCTTGCCGCGAAGGAAGCGCTGGAGGATGGGAACAGCTTCAATCCTGATTTCAGAATCTGCATCTATCATGGCGGATTTGATGAAGAGGATGGCAAGATCCGGGAGAATCGAGGTTCAGAGCTTGCTTCCCTAGGGTTTGATGTTCTTCTTACAGGGCATCAGCACGCCATCATAGAGCCGAAACATATCGGGACCGCCCTTACCATGCAGGCTGGATCGAAAGCCCAGCATGCGGCGCATCTGACTTTCCATGAAAATGGCGAGATTAATGCGGAAATCATCGATGCCGATGCCTCAAGGCCTCTTCTGCCTGCAATGCGGAACATGCCGGAAAAGACAGAAGAGGAAGTCATGAAATCGCTTTCCGAACCAATTGGCATGATTGATGGCATATTGCAGGACAGGTCAAAGCTTGAAAGCGCGGTCCATGGCTCTTCGCTTGCCGACTTCTTCAATGATGTACAGCTTGCATTCTCTGGAGCGGATGTGTCTGCTCTTTCCCTTTTCAATGATCCTGTGTCGCTGGGCCCTGAGGTCACGCTTGGCAGCCTGCTCGCGGCCTATCCATTCGCGAACACGCTTCTGAAGCTGAGGATATCAGGGGCAATGCTCAGGGAAGCGATGGAGCGGTCCGCCGGATATTTTGATATCGAGGATGGCTCGGTGAGAGTCAGTGACAGGTTCATCATCCCCAAGGAAGAGCATTACAACTATGACTTCTACCGTGGAGTCTCTTATTCATTTGATATTAGAAGGCCTCTTGGTAAGAGAGTGGTGCGGCTTCTTCTTGGAGACGTAGATCTGCTATCGCATCCAGAGCATGAGCTTTCGATAGTCCTTAACAGCTACAGGGCAACAGGAACGGGAGGCTATGGCGTCTACAGAAAAGCGGAAGTCCTTGAGCGTTATAGCCAGGATGTCCAGGATCTGCTGATCGGATGCTTCGGGAAGGGAAAGGCCGTATCGGTTCCTCCTAGGACGGATTTCCTGCTTATACGGTAAACGCGCACTGCAGGAGCTCGGTATCAGTAAGCATGATCTCTTTTGCTCCCAGCTTCTTTCCGAGAGAGGCCGTGTGAGGAAGCTCAAGTCCCGCTTTCTGCAGTATGCCTTCGCCGGCGAACACTTTCTTAGGTGAACCATCTTCGAGAACACGGCCATCGGCCATCGCGATGACTCTGTCGAATGCGGCTGCCACGAGATCCATGTCATGCAGGATTGATATGACGAGCTTCCCTTCTGCCGCAAGCTCTCTGATGATTCTTCTGATCATTTCCTTCCCGTCATCATCCTGCGCGATAGTCGGTTCATCCAGTATGATTGCCTCGGTATCCATGGCTATTACAGAAGCCAGCGCTACCATTTTCCTTTCGTGGAGATCCAGATCGTAGGGATTCCTTTCTGCCTTGCTGCCAAGATTGACAATGTCCAGCGCATCCTGCGCATGCTTCTTCGCTGCTTCTGTCTTCATCCCGATATTCAGCGGGCCGAACATGACTTCATCGATTACCTTCGGCTTGAATATCTGGTCATCAGGATTCTGGAAGACATATCCTATCGCGGAAGCAAGAGAAGCTACCGTGCGGTTCTTTGTGTCTTCTCCCCTGAACAGTATTCTTCCGGAGGAGGGTTTCAGCAGCCCTTTCATCAGTTTCGCCAGTGTTGTCTTGCCGGCTCCGTTCTGCCCGATGATTGCCGTTGGTGTTCGGTCAAATGATAGTGAGATGGAGTGTAGGACATCGTTGCCTTCTGTGTAATGGAAGGAAAGATCCTCTATGCGGAACATCTCATCTCCGCTTCGGAGGGAATTCTCCTCTTCCTGCTCCATGAATCCGATCTTTCCCTTCATCAGGGACACCGCTCCGCTTTCTGATGCAGGCCAGGATCCGTCGGCATTGCAGAAACCCAGGGCTTTGGAAATCCTGAGAGGCGCGGGAGGCATGACTCCGTGCAAGGAGATATCATCGGTGGACAGGACCTCGGACGGAGAACCATATGCGATGGCCTTACCATTATCCAGAAGAAGGAGGTGATCGGAATAGCTGGCGATCTTGTCGATTTTCTGCTCGACCATGATGACAGAGATTCCGCTTTCCGCAAGTTTCTCCACGACTTTGAAGACCTCTTCCGATCCCGCCGGGTCCAGCTGGCTTGTCGGTTCATCAAGAATCAGGACCTCTGGTTCCAGCACCAGGATGGAGGCAATGGCAACACGCTGCATCTGTCCTCCTGAGAGGTCGAAGGGGTTCCTGTCCCTGAATCTGTAAATGCCCAGCCTTTCCAGTACTGTATCTGCTCTCTCGGCCATCTCCTTGCTGTTTATCCCGAAGTTCTGCATCCCGAAGCAGACCTCATCGTAAACAGTATCCTTTGCCCCTGATAGCTGATTGAATGGATTCTGGAATACAAGACCGACTTTTCTTGCCATCTCGCTAACGGGTGTCTTGGCGGCATCGAGGCCATCAACGACCACTGTCCCGCCATATGCGCCTTTGTAGAATTGCGGCACAAGACCGATGATGGCGCTTGCGAGCGTTGATTTGCCTGACCCGTTACGTCCGATGATGCCTGTGAAGCTTCCTTTTTCCACACTCAGGGATACACCATCCAAGGCAAGTCTTTCTGTCTTGGGATATCTGTATCTGAGGTTGTTTATCTCTATGTAAGCCATATAAGGATTCTCCAGATAAGCGCAATGGCAGTTGCCGCGGCAAGGATGATTATCATTGCCTTGTCTCCTCTGTGCTTTTCCCATTCCTTGAGATAGCTTCGCTTGCCTTTCGCTCCGAAACCCCTTACTTCCAGCGCGATGGCCCTTTCCCTTGTGTTTATCAGGGAACTTGTCACTACCGGAGTGATAAGCGGTATGAACGCTTTCATCCTCTGCATGAGGCTGCCTTCTGTTTCCATTCCCCTGCTGCGCTGCGCATCGGTTATGGTGTCCATTGTGCTCATCATCTGCGGTATGATGCTGAAAACAGATGATATGACATAGCTAAGGCGCGGAGAAAAGCCGCTCTTCTCCAGTTCATCCGCAATATCCTCAGGCTTGGTCGTGAGCACGAGGATTGAGAAGGAGAGGAGCATGTTGATGATGACCGCTCCGGTATGCATTGCCTTCAGGAGCCCTTCCCTGTAGAAAACAATAGGGCCGATGGAGAGAAGAGGGACGGTATTATCTGCATCAAAGAGGCCACGGATGATGAAGATCGTGGCGATGATGGTGAATGAGAATATTATAAGGGCCCTGGCACGGCGGAGAGATTTCCCGCTGGCAAGTATGATGATATCCAGCGCAATTGCTGCACCATATGCCCAGAGCGATCCTGAGAGCAGAGGTATCAGGATCGCGGCTGCAATATACATCGCCTTTGTGAAAGGATGGACGCGGCAGAGCCACGTCCCATTATCCTTGTAAAGACTGATGCTTTTCACTAGTCAAGCCTCTCGACTTCGTCATCGGCATCGTAGAGCGATGTGAGCTTGTCCGGAAGTGCCTTGAGTATGAGGAAGGTGAGTATCAGGGTTACGATCTTGTCCGGAACATCGACGATGATCTCATCGAAAAGCGATGACAGCCAGAGCGGAAGGGAAGCGGCCTGAGCCGCTGCGAACACGGCGTCTCCCCATACGTTCCCTGTCTGCCCTCCCCAGAATATGATATTGAGCGGAGTGGAGATGATGATTGCAACGGCACCTGCCACTAATGCTGTGAGAAGGGATTTCGGGAAGCTCTTCATGAATCCAGCTCTTGCCATGATACCGACGAAGAAGCCGATGAACAGACTTGTCAGAGCATAGATAAGGGTTATTGAATCTCCAGTCGTGAGTCCGTAGATGATGTTATTGGCAGCACCGCAGATACCACCGATGACAGGACCTCCGAGGCATGCACCGAGACATGTGCCGATTGAGTCCAGCCACAGAGGCAGTTTGAGGGCGGAAGCAAATAGCTTTCCGATGTAGTTGATT
The DNA here is from genome assembly GCA_949295505.1 of uncultured Spirochaetales bacterium. Classification (GTDB taxonomy): domain Bacteria; phylum Spirochaetota; class Spirochaetia; order Sphaerochaetales; family Sphaerochaetaceae; genus Ornithospirochaeta. The sequence continues at coordinate 31,499 of CASFLH010000007.1, forward strand.
CCGATACATGCTGGTATCAGAACGATGGAAGCAACATCAAACTTTGTTCTGAAAATGCTTTTTCCTGTCATTTCACAGCTCCTTTATCCCTGCCAGCGCTTCTAGGGCAAGGATTATCTCATTCTTTTCACCTTCCATTGAAAGGCGTTCATGGTCTGCATATTTCCCCACAGATGATGGCACATCACCCTGGAAAGGAGAAACTGTATTGAGCACGGAAGCAGCATGGAGCCCCCTGAGAGAAGCCACTGTAAGCACGGTTGCGGTTTCCATGTCCGAGGCAAGGGCAGGTGTTGCTGACCATTTCCTGTACAGGGCGGGGTTTCTGTCACTGTACATCGTGTCATGGCTGCGGCAGATTCCCATATGGTAGCTGAACCCCAGCTCCCTTGCTTTCTCATCAAGGATTCTGAGCAGTGTGAAATCAGCTATAGCCGGGTATTCAGGCTCGATATATCCTCGGCTGGTGCCATCATCCCGTATGGCGCCGGTGGCGATGACGAGATCCCCTGTGTGTACATTTTCCTTCAGCGAGCCTGAGCTGCCGATCCTGATCATCCAGCGGACGCCGAGCCTTCCAAGCTCTTCGACTGCAATGGCAGAGGAAGGACCGCCCATCCCTGTTGAGATGGCGAGAATCCTTGTTCCTTTGTATGTGCCGCAGATGCTCCGGTATTCCCTGCTCATGCCGAAATCAGTGATATCGTTGAAATGACTGGCAATCCGCTCAACTCTGGCAGGATCTCCAGGGAGTATAGCCAGGCTCGTGTTTATCTCACTTCCCAGCTGTATATGCGGCATTCTGCTCATTTCCGTTCTCCTTCCCGTTTATTCTAACGCAAAACCCAGCAAACCGGATACAATACTTTGCATGAAAGATCTGCTTCTTGTTGTCGATATGCAGAATGTTTATGGAAAAGGTATGGTATGGGAGTGCTCCAATATGGAGAGGACGAAGGGGAACATACATGCTCTCCTTTCCAGTGGAATGGATGCCGCATTCACGCTTTTTGATCCTCCATCCGATCCCGTCGGGGCCTGGAATGAGTACTGCAGGGTCAATAAGGACGTGAATGAGGATTCCTATGCGGGAGCGATGATGGATGAGTTCATGGCTTATGCCGATGATTTCCCGGTATTCCATAAAAGCACATACTCCTCACTCTCGGTGTCCGCGCTTCTTTCCCTTGCAAAAGGATATGACCGTGTAGTTGTCACCGGTGTCGTTGCCGAGTGCTGCGTTCTCTCTACTGTAATGTCCCTGATAGACCTTGGCATCCCTTTTGTGTACCTTCCGGATGCGGTCTCCGGGCTGTCGGATAAATCAGAGGCGGAGACGGCGGCGATTGTCTCATATATGGAACCTGTTCATGGCGTGACAATGAGCACAGAAGAGTATTTGAAGGGAAGAACGGGTTAAATTTCTGTGAAAATATCCTGCGAAGTCCTATTATTTCATTTGATTTCCTCGGAATTCCATGCGAGAATACCTGTGTTGAAGGGAATACTGAATGACCCAGCAGATTCCTGGATGGCTCTCATGACTTAAAAGTGGGAACAAGGAGGTTTGCCGCTGGTTTGCTCCAGCGGTGATTTTTTTTTGCTTTTTCGTTGTTAATCCAGAAGGTTCTCTCTTATTCTTTTCATGGAGGACCTACATGAAGAGAATGCTGTTTGTCGTTTTGTCCGTGTTTCTGTATTTATCCTGTTCTTCAGGACCGGGAATTGAGACTGTCTTTCTTGATGTGACAGAGTTTGATGCGGCTGGAACGGATATCAATACGGTGTATCGCATCACCTCTGACAAAACCATTACGGTCTCAGGGCTTGTGCCTGGACGCCTTTACACGCTCTATGCCCAGGAAGAGACGGCCTCTTCCAGCATGCGGCTGGATGCGAACGAGAAATCAATCAAGGATGATTTCATATCCACCGATACCGGTACTCTTATCATGATTCCGGAAACGGACACCATCACGTTCACCGGTTCTGATATAGGGATTTCAGATGGAGGTTTCCGTTTCGTTGAACAGATCCCGGACAGCGGCCGCATGATAATCGACACCTCGTCAGATGATTATCTTTTCATAAATGAACAAGGACAGAAGGTATACGAGAAGTATTTCGAAGTGCCGGTTTCTGTGATTGCAGACCCCTCACAGACTGCCATATTCGCAGCCAGTACTGGTTCTTCTTCCAATTCATCGTCAGATTACGGCATTCTCGCTGGCGGAAAGAAACTGTCGGTTTATGACGTGCTGGACCTTTCCGGGCAGGAGAGCGTCATTATCTTCATGCAGCGCCATTACGGCACGATAGAATCGTCCAGATGCACATACGAGGTCTTTGTGAAAACTCCGGAGCAGATCAGTGAGAACGTTCCGTTGCAGCTTAAGGCTCCAGATGTGTATCGTGTTGGCAGGTCCTCGTCTGAACTTGTGCTGGATATCACAGTGGAAGAGGGTACGCTGCGGAATATGTCGCTGCTTAGCAGGTCGCCATGGCCTAGAACTGTCTCGGATGGCCTCTTTGCCGGTGATATGTTCCCCCTTTCGTATAATGACGGCCACCTTGTGGTTTACGTGGGAACGGTCACTGAGGACATAATCTTCAACATGAGCGCCGAGAGCACATACCTTGATTGCGGTTCTGCCGTTCTCCGACCGATTGCACCTGAAGAGAAGGCCCAGATTATACAGTATGATGGACAGGAAATCAGAATCCCTGTCGAGGAAGGAAGCTCTCTCTGGATCCGTCCTATCTGTTTCTCCGGAAGCGGTCTTTCCGGCGTTGATGTGACTTTCAGCTGCGACGCAGGCAACAGTCCCGCCTTTTATGCCTTCATGCCTGCGAAGAATGGCTATAGCTACACGTCAAAGCGCGCAGATTCCAGCAATGCAGTCCTGCATGTAGACAGCTCGAATCTCCTGCGGTATGGATATGTCTTGTCCATGGGCAAGACTGCTGAGGGAGAGATCGTGATTGATGTGGAATAATCAATCTTCCATGTGTAGAGATTCAGTAATGTTGTATAATCCTATTTTGGCAAGGAGGAATCATGACTGAGATCAGGAAAATCGATGATAAGACGTCTGAGGTTATTATCACCTCTGGTGAGTACTCTGTATCTGTATATACTTTCGGGGCTACGCTTCATTCGTTCTCGCATAAGGACAGGGATGTTGTCGTTGGTTATGATAGCTATGAGCCGTATATAACTGCTACCGGACAGCCGTCAAAGGTGATCGGGCCTTATGCGAACAGGATCGCAGGAGCTCAGTTCACTATGGATGGCAAGACATTTGTCCTTGAGAAGAATGACGGGGACAACAGTCTTCATTCGGGATCCAAGAATTTCGGCAGCAAGTACTGGAAAATCGATGCAACGACTGAAAACAGCGTAAGGCTTTCCCTTGAATCCCCTGAAGGCGGTGGATTCCCTGGCAGCCATCACGCGGAGGTGACATACACGCTCGCGGAGGACGGAGCTCTTTCCCTGCGCTACAGAGTTGAAAGCGAGGAGAAGTGCCCTGTCAACATCACGAATCATGTCTATTTCAATCTCAATGGAAAGGGCGATATCAAAGGCCATAAGGCAATGTTCACCTGCCCGGAGTATCTGACCGTTGATTCCGGCCTTATTCCAATCGGAAGGGCCTCTGTCGAAGGTACGCCATATGATTTCAGAAAGCCGATGCTTATAGGTGCAAGGCTTGATGGCGCTTATGATAACTGTCTCGTTTTCGGTGAAGAGAAGAAGGTCGTTGTGGAAGGGGATGATTACATCCTGGAGATGACGACAGATCTTCCTGCCGTGCAGCTGTATACGGGTATAGCGCTGTCATCCACCGTGCCTGGAAAGGGCGGAAAGATGCTGTTCCCCTATCAGGGGCTGGCACTTGAGTCGGAGCTGTTCCCAAATGCGCCGAATCGTCCGGATTTTCCAGGGGCATATACAGAACCTGGTAAGCCGTTCGAAACGGAGACAGTCTACAGACTTGTCAGGAAATGAACACTGTGTAGATTTCACGAAGTGATGCGCATGCTCTTGCAAGCAGCCATCTTTGCTGGTAGAAAGATGTGTGATGAAGAGAGTTTCCGTATTGCTTCTGGTGTTTGCGATAATGCTTATAACCGCCTGTACATCAACAGGCGGTACTGCTATCGAGCCGGTTGACCGCACCGCGTCGCTGATGGAAGCTCTTGCCGCGGATCCTACAGGGGCAGAAGAGAAAGAAGAATCCCCCGAGGCAGTTGTTCCCGCGCTTCCCGTAACCGCAGTTGAGGATGAGAAGACTCCAGAAAAGGAAGAGATCGCCGTCATCCCGGAAGAGACGCCTATGCAAGAAGAGCAGGAGGTGGCTGCTCCTGAGGAACCGCAGATTGCTGATGTTGTCACTGAGGATGATGAAGAGCCTTCCATAAAAGAGGAAAGCGCAGAGGTCGTGATTCCTTTTGAGATCGAAGAGAAGGAAGAGGAGCTGGCAGTGATTCCGGCGCCATCTACGAAGGAGGCGGATCTTGTTTCCGTTTCCGGGAATCCTGAAGAGGCTGAACCTGTGATATACCCGGTACCTGCTCCTTCTGAAGGGCCTGTCAGCCATGAAATCCCTGAAGAACCCATGGCACCATGGATGCTTCAGCTCATGATAATCCTTGTGGTCGTCATGGTGCTCTTTACTGCGTCCTCTGCAATCAGGAACGCTTACCGGGCTCCGCTGAACAGGCTTGTGTCAATCTCGATTGCTGTATTGCTGACAGCGCTTTCCTGGGTCCTTTCCTACATTATTGCAGGCCCGTCGATGCTATATCCTGTGTATCTTTCGCTTCTAGCGACTTATTTCGTGCTGCGTTCCACAAAGCGCTCTGACCACGAATAATCAGAGCACATCCTCTATTTTCTGTATCATCGCAAGCCTTCGCAGAAGCTGTGTCCTGTAGAAGAAGATGTCGAGTGCCGCGATAGCGGCTCCTTCTCTTGTCCCTTTCTCTCCTGCAAGCGATCTGAACACGGTGACGTCTCTCCCCGGAGGCAGAAGAGAGGAGAGAAGGCTCTGGAGATAGGCGTACGCGGAATCTGGCAGTGCGGAGAGCTCACCTGTCAGCATTATGCTGGATGAGGCGTTGGCCTGCACAGCCTGCGATAAAGCCACGGCAAGTGGCCGCATGGCTTCTTTTATTACCGAAGCATATCCCGGATTGCGTACGAGATCCCTTACCGAAGGTGCGCCCGAACGCTCCATCAGCGTTCTTCCGGAGGCCGCCGCATCAAGGCAGCCTTTCCCTCCGCACCAGCAGTCCCCGTCTTTCTGGGCCTTCATATGCGCAAGCGTCGGCAGGTGGATGAGTTCGCTATGGAAAACTGCGGCATCGAAAGTGTCCGACCATGAGACAAACAGGAAATCATCCATGTTCTCAGTTCTTGCAAGCTCCGCGGAAGCCTCTGCCACGGCTCTTGGTATGTGGATGACGGGGCTAGGGAACTGCGAGACATCGAAATCCTCATCGACAGAGACGACTGCGCTGCCGTAGATCCGTACATTGGTTCCGGCACTCATTCTGGCAATGGCATGCTGCAGATTCTCCCCGGTTTCCTTGTTCCTTGGAAAACGCTCGAATCTCAGGATATTGCCCAGCGTATCTGATACGGATACGGAGACGGATCTGGTACGGATATCAAAAGCGAAGACTCTTCCTGCGGCCTTATTGATGGCGATGAGAGTGCCTGGGCGACCTGGAGCTGATGTATCTTTCATTCCTTCCGTCACAAGCCCTTCCGCAATAAGGTCCTGTATCATGTCCCCGATGGATACCTTGTTGATGCCAAGCCGGCGGGAGAGTTCTGCTCTCGAGCATTCTCCCTTCCTCAGCTCGGAGAGGACCTTAAGCCTGTTAATCGCCCTTGCATTGTCTGGTCTAGAGAAATCCATGAGATGATTGTACCCGTCTCCTGCCTGTTTTTCCATTGCCGATTGCTTCCTATATTAGTATCTTCCAATCTGGAACGTTTTGGAGGAAGTTATGTCCAGCAGAAAATTCAAGACTGAGGTGGCTGATCTCCTGCACCTCATTATACATTCCCTATATTCAAACAAGGAGATTTTCCTTCGTGAGCTGATCTCCAATGCATCTGACGCCATTGATAAACTCAGATATCTCTCGCTTACTGATGAGAAGCTCAAAGGGTATTCCTTCAGCCCTCGTATTGATATCAGCTTCACAGAGGAAGGAACAAGGACGCTCACCATCCGTGATAACGGCATTGGTATGAACGAGTCGGATCTGAACGATAATCTTGGTACTATCGCTTCTTCAGGAACAAGAAAGTTCCTTGCCTCTCTTTCTGATGAGCAGAAGAAGGATTCCAATCTGATCGGGCAGTTCGGTGTCGGTTTCTACTCCGCATTCATGGTTGCTAAGAAAATCACCGTCATTTCCAGGAAGGCCGGAGAAGAGAGTGCCTGGAAGTGGGAATCCGACGGCGAGTCCTCTTACTCGATCGAACCGGCGGAGAGAGAGGAGCAGGGCTCCACTATCATTCTCACCCTCAACGAGGAAGGAGAGGAGTTCGCTAATCGCTGGTCCCTTGAGAACCTGATCAAGAAGTACTCTGATAACATCGCGTATCCGATATATCTCGAATACGATCAGGTTCATTATGACAACGAGAAGAAGGACGAGAAAGGCAATGCCGTCAAGACAACTGAACATAAGGTAGAGCAGATCAACAGTGCTTCCGCGCTGTGGAAGAGGCCTAAATCCTCGATCACTGATGCTGAATACAAGGATTTCTACAAGAATGGCTTCTATGATTCAGAAGATCCTCTCTTCTATCTCCATACCCAGGCTGAAGGCACGAATGAATACACTACGCTTTTCTACATCCCGGCCAAAGCGCCTTTTGATATGTACTATGCAGATTATCGTCCAGGCGTGAAGCTTTATGTGAAGAGAGTTTATATCACGGATGATGACAAGGATCTTCTTCCTTCCTATCTCCGCTTCGTGCGCGGAATCATAGATAGCGAGGATCTGCCTCTTAATGTCTCAAGGGAGATCCTGCAGGAAAACAGGGTCATGGCTTCTATCAGAAGCGCTTCCGTGAAGAAGCTTCTTGGAGAATTCAGGAAGATCTCCGAGAACAATCCCGAGCTCTATGCGAAGTTCATCGCCGAGTATAACAGACCTCTCAAGGAAGGCCTTTATTCCGATTATTCCAACAGGGACACGCTACTGGAGCTGGTCCGTTATAAGAGCAGCACCGAGGAAGGCTATGTCTCTCTCAAGGAATACAAGGCTAGGATGAAAGATGGGCAGAAGGCTATCTATTATATCTCCGGCGGAAAGGAAGACGTCCTGAGGACATCTCCTCTTGTGGCAGCATACCGTGAGAAGGGCTATGAGGTTCTGATCATGGCTGATGATATCGATGATATCGTTGTCTCGACTATCGGGGAGTATGACAAGACACCTCTCAGGGCTATCAACAAGGCGGGTGCGCTTGATGATCTCAAGAGCGATGCTGACAAGGCAAAGGAAGAAGAGAAGAAACCTGTTGCTGAGAAGATCAGGAAGGCGCTCGGTGATAAAGTAAAGGATGTTGTAATCTCCTCCCGCCTTACGGATTCTCCGGCTGCGGTTATCCTTGGAGATGATGACCCGTCCGTTCAGATGCAGCGTCTTATGAAGCAGATGGGCGGAGAGATTCCTGAAGTGAAGCCTCTTCTGGAAATCAATCCTGATTCCGCAGTGATTGCAAGGATTGAGCAGAGCGATGACGAGGATTTCATAAAATCTCTCAGCCTTGTGATCCTTGATCAGGCGCTTCTTCAGGAAGGTGTGATGCCAGCAGATCCTGCAGCATTCGCATCTAATCTCACGAAGCTTCTTTCCTGATGGGAAGGATGGAAAGATAGAGGGCGGTTGTTTTTCCGCCCTCTTGTATTCTCAGATTTTCTTGTCCAGTCCTATAAGGAATATCTCGAAAGAGTCATCTCTCGAGGCCTTCGGCTTGAAAGCCTTTGCTTTCTGGAATATCGTCCTCATCTTTTTCAGCACTTCCTGTTCTCCACCTCCCTGGAAGATCTTTATGACCATGTTGCCATGTATCTTCAGCTGTTCCTCCGCCAGAAGCACAACCTGCTCGGCAAGATATTCCGAGCGTGTCGTGTCGACGATGCGGTTTCCTGTTGTCATAGGGGCCGCATCAGAGATGATCGCATTATAAGGTCCCTCCTGTACAAGGCGCTCCCTTATTTCCTTTGAGAACGCGTCACCCGTGAATTCTGTCACAGTCGGAGGAATCGGATCGAGGGATAGCGGGTTCAGATCAACCGAGACAATCCTTCCATTTCCCTTGATGAGTTCCCTGTGTGTATACAGCGTCCATGAACCTGGAGCGGCCCCGACATCAAGAACACTGTCCCCCGGTTTGATAAGCTTGTGCGCTGCGTTGATTTCTTCCAGCTTGTATACAGAACGCGCCGGATATCCTTCCTTATGAGCTCTCTGCGTATATGAATCAGCCTTATCCCTGCGTGAATTCGCCATAGCGAGAGTCTATACGCAGCAGGGAAAATGGTCAAATCAGATGCAGAAGGAGAAAAAACACCGGGTAGCTTATATGGGGTGGGAGAGGCTACCCGGCGCTAGTTTTTTCACACGTTGCAAAGGAGGTATGAAAAACTGTTGCTCTGTATCAATTCTGTTGCAAGAACTGTGCCAATCTGTACGGATTGGCATGAAAATGATCAGAAAAGGACAAAGACGCCAGAGTTTGGCGTCTTTGAATACACTAAAAAGGAGGTTTGTTGAAAAAACTGTTTGCTCTACAGACCATATTGCAAGTACCGTGCCAACTTTTTAGGAAAGACTTGAATCATAAATGTTAAAATCCTTGCATTTTAGTGTGTAATTTTTTCACAGATTGTGAATTTATTTCTCATGTTGACTGGTGTCCGTTCTCTGCTTACATTGCGGTAATGAACAGTATAATCAATAGAAAATTCCGTTATACATATTCAAATGCAACAGTGATGCTGATTGCGGTGAACTGTATTGTGTATTTTGTTGCAGAGTTGTTGTATCCTGCGCTGACATACTATTTCGCGCTGATTCCTTCTGCCATAGTCTATGGTCATTATTACTGGCAGTTCGTGACTTACATGTTCGTGCATGGCGGTATATGGCATCTATTTTCCAACATGCTTGGCCTGTTCATTTTCGGAAGTGCAGCTGAAAGGGCTGTCGGAACACGGGAATTCCTGCTCTTTTATCTCCTCACGGGGATCCTGTCAGGTATTGCGAGCTTTCTTGTCTATCTTTTCACCGGAACCAATGCGATACTGCTTGGAGCTTCTGGAGCCTTGTATGCGGTAATGCTGCTTTTTGCAGTGATTTACCCAAGGGCGACGATATATCTTTTCGGTGTGCTTCCTATCAGGGCGCCTCTGCTTGTCCTTTTGTATTTCATCATAGAGATGGCGGGGCAGATGGGATCATATGGCGGATCGGTTGCTCACATGACACATCTCTTCGGATTGCTTTTCGCTTATCTCTACTGCCTGATAAGAATGCGCATCAACCCATGGCGCGTCTGGTTCTCATGAGAGACCATATTCTGTCCTGAGATCAGCATATCCTTTTTTTATGACATCATAGATGAGCCTTAGCCTTTTCTCATGATGGATGAATGCGCTTTTCATGGCATTGAGTGTTATCTTCTCCATGTCATGTATATCGAGACCGTATTCCCTTGCGGCTATCGTGAATTCCCTAGTCAGGCTTGTTCCGCTCATGAGGCGGTTGTCCGTGGAGAGGAAGACCCTGAAGTGGTTGCGCAGGAACAGGGGAAATGGATGCTCGGAATAGCTTGCCACCGCACCTGTTCCGATATTGCTTGTCAGGCACATTTCCAGTGGGATGCGCTTATCCAGCACGAAATGCGCGAGGCTTCCCATCCTAAGAATCCTGCCGTTCTCGATGAGCATGTCATCGGTGAGCCTTGTCCCGTGCCCGATTCTATGCGCTCCGCAGATCTGTATTGCCTGCCATATTGATTCAAGGCCAAAGGCCTCTCCCGCATGTATCGTTATATTGAAGTTCTGTGCCCTTATGAATTCGAAGGCTTTTATGTGCTTCTTCGCGGGGTTTCCAGCTTCGTCACCAGCCAGATCGAAACCGACAACGCCTCGCTCCGCAAATGCGACTGCCAGCTCTGCCGTGCGAAGTGAGATCTCCGGACTCTGGTCCCTCATCGCAGAAAGGATAAGGCCGAATTCCACGCCAGTCTTTTTCCTCCCTTCCTGCATTCCTTCCAGGACTGCTGTGACAACCTCTTCCATGGAAAGGCCTTCTCGTGTATGGAGAATGGGCGCAAAGCGTATTTCCGCATAGACAACACCGTCTGCTGCGAGATCCTCGATCTCCTCCCTTGCAATACGCTGCAGGCTTTCCCTGTCCTGCATCAATGCGGTCGTTACCTCAAAAGATCTGAGGTACAGGCTGAGGGACTTCTCTTCAGAGCCTCTGGAGAACCATTGTCCAAGCTCCCGTGGTGAGGATGAAGGAAGAGGATAGCCTTTCCCTTCTGCAAGTTCTATGATTGTCTCCGGCCTTACTGAACCGTCGAGATGCTCGTGCAGTTCAACCTTAGGTGCCTTCCTGATGATTTCCTCGTTTAGCATACTGAGATTGTACACCGCTGCATGCAGTGAATGCAAAGAAAACGGATATGATTGCGTATATTTTCAGAAAGATATGCCTAATTTTTTGAAAGTTATTAAGTTATATTTGTCAAAACATGGGATTTCCTCTTTACAATATGTCTTTTTAACGACATTATCCTAATTACCATTGCTTGGAGGATTATCGAAAAATGGCAAAAACATCTGAAACCATCAACAAGAAGCTTCTCGCTGCAGCTATCAGCGCAACGAAGGCAAGGGATATCAAGGATCTTCTCGACAAGGGAGCTGATATCAACACACATAATGAGTGGGGCCTCACTCCTGTAATGCTCGCAGCGCAGTATAATCATTCAGTTGCTGTTCTCAAGGCTCTTATCGAGGCCGGCGCTGATATCCATGAGGCTGAGCCGAAGTACAGGTCAAACGCACTTCATCTTGCAGCAAACAGCTCCAAGAACCCCAAGATCATCGAGGCTCTCCTTGAAGCTGGCGCCAACATTGATGCCAGGAACTATCTTGGTGAGACTGCTCTTATCATGGCTGTCAACAGCAATGATGAGACAAAGATCACGACACAGCTTATCAAGTCCGGTGCTGATATCAATGCCCGCGATTACCAGGGACATTCTGTTCTTGATTACGCAAAGAACGCAAAGAAGACCTACATTGTCAACCTTCTCAAGGACAAGGGAGCTGTGTGAGGCTTTCTTCCTGAAGAAAAGAAGCTGCCGGGGAATCTCCTCCGGCAGTTTTGTTTTCAGCTGTTGACTGTCCTTTCATCGGCACGTCTGACCATTTCATGCTGCCATTGCAGAAGCTCGTCATGCAGTTTTTTATCATTTCCCCTTATATCGACCATAGTGCGTATAACCGGTTCTGTTCTGGATTTTGAGAGCCAGAGATAGCCTGCGGCACGGCCTTCCTTGTCATAGAACTGCACTTTCAGCCCTCCTGTGGAATCCGGACGTCTGTGCGCTGTACCGATGCCGATTTCCTCCTCAGAACCCTCATACTGCCTGACTTCCCAGCGTGAGAACTGCTTCGGCATTCTCCCGTTGCCTTCATACTGCAGGATATCCTCATATTCTGCTTTCAGCTTGTTGTAATCACTGCTTTGTATGTGCATGACAGCATCTGAAGAGAATGCGGAAGTCGTGATGTATTTAGGAAGCGCTGTTATGACAGAGCAGAGGGATGGTGCCTGATCTGCCTTCTTCCCGAGCCTTCCCATCACGAATTGATACAGGCCTTCCACGGACCACAGTTTTGCGAATGTCGTCAGGGAATTCATCGGGTCCCTTACCTTTGCCGGATATGTGATATTACCGCCATTGCTTCCTTCCCCGCAGACACGGCATGTCCAGCCTTCTTCCCTGAGCTTTTCCGAAAGAGTGACGACATTCGCTTCCCCGATGTCTGAGCGGAATACGGTGGCGCCGGTTTTCTCCGCGATATCATCAAGCAGAAGGGACGTAGGGCCATTCACGGCGATTGCGATCTTCTTCCTTCCTTTCATTGCATCATATGAGAGCTCGATGAGCGCTACCAAGGCAAATACTGTCTGTGCACTCAGAATGTGTGCCTTGCCTCGCTTGTCCGTGTAAACAAAGTTGCCCCTGTCGCCATCGTTGTCAGGCATGTAGCCCAGTATGAATGCCTCGTTTTCTCTATGGCGTTCCTCGAGTGTTTTCCTCACATGTTCAAGATTCTCTCCCTCTGGAACGATTGCATGGGCTATCTGCCCGGGTTCAGCGTTGATCGCCCAGATTGCTGCGTCATGGGAGCGCAGGAACTGTTTGTCGATTGAAGCTGAGCGCGCAGAACCGTTGAAATCTATCGCGATTCCGAAGGGTAGGGAGAATGGCTCTGAGGCTTTTGCAGTTCTCATCACGAAAGCACGGTAGGTCTCAAGTGCGCATCTCTTTGCAGTGTTGTGCCTCCTGAGAACATCCTCCAGCTTTTCCTGGTCGGCTTCAGCAATGAGCTTCCTTAGGTCTGCGGCAGCTCCCTCTCTGCAGATTATCTCCTTGAGCCGGGGGATCACCTTTTCTATTTCCTCTTTGCAGAGAACGCCTCCTTTGGTGCCGAATTTGTATCCATTGTGTCCGATTGGATTATGAGATGCGGAAATATAGAAGAACCCATCATATCTGTGGGAGGCTGCCATTATCTCAGGTGCGGAAGAGATGAATATATCATCGATTACTGCCCCTTCTGCAATAAACGCCCTGCGTACCGCTGCGGAAAGAAGCCTGCCAGTTGGCCGCGCGTCACAGCCAAGTATGATACGTGGATGCTCGAGCGCGAGATAATCGCTGAAGGATACGGCAGCGGCGGCAGCTATCAGAAGCATGTCCTCGCTGACATCTTCCCTGCTGTCTTCCTCGTCTCCTGACAAAGTCATTATAGCTCTCCATCCTGATGCAGAGAGAATGCATCGGGAAAGAGTGTTCCTGAGGCTTTCATCTGTTGCTGTTCCATTCACAAGCAATGCTGTGCTGTCTTCAATCAGAAGTCCCGTATTCCTATCGTAGTATTTCATTTGCCACACCTCTGGTTCTGATTATATTCCGTTGTCTGCAGGATTGTGTGAAAAAGAAATACTTCTGGCTGAGGCGAAAAGAAAACCGGGTGGAATCACCACCCGGCCATCTTCTGGGAAGTCTTCGCAGATTACTCCTCGAGATCCTTCTCGACGATATTCGCATCGATTTCTGCCATTTCCCTGGCAATCTCTGCTTTGATTTCCTCTGCAAGATCGGAGATGAGATAGCTTGTCTCCTCGCCGGTGCTTCTAAGCTTCACTTCGACTTTGCCTTCCTTGAGGCTGCGGTTTCCTAATGTGATCCTGATAGGAATTCCGATAAGGTCAGCATCTGCGAATTTGACGCCTGCTGTCTCCTTCCTGTCATCATACAGGACTTCGATGCCGTTTTCCGTGAGATCATTGTAGATTGACTCTGCAATAGCGGTGTCCTTTACAAGTGATACAAGGTGCACCTGATATGGTGCGACTGAAATCGGGAGCCTGAGCCCGCCTTCATCATTGTATTCCTCCGCAAGACACGCAAGAAGTCGTCCGACACCGATGCCATAGGATCCCATGACAACAGGAATCTGCTTGCCTTCCTCATCCTGATACGTTGCATTCATGGACTCGGAGTATCTTGTTCCAAGCTGGAAGATGTTGCCGATCTCAACGCCCTTTGAGGCTTTGAGAGGCTTGCCGCAGTGCGGGCAGAGAGCGCCTTCCCTGGCACTTGCGATATCTGCGACGAGCCCTGTGTAGTCCCTGCCGAAATTCGTGTTGAGAAGGTGGTAGCCTTCCTCGTTCGCTCCAGCCACAAGATTGTTTGACTCCGCAACTGTGTCATCAACGACTGTGATTATCTCTCCGGTTGCGCCAATCGGAGAAGCGAAGCCTGGAACCATTCCATGAGCTTCGATCTCTTCCGGACGTGCAGGGCGGAGGGCATTAGCCTTTACAGCATTCGAAAGCTTTGATTCCTCTACCTCAAGGTCTCCACGCACGAGCGCGACAATGAGCTTATCCTCCTCTTCGCCGTTCTTGTCATTGATGAATGATCCCACCATGAAAACGCACTTTGCTGTTTTCCTTGCCTCTATGCCAAGGAATTCCGCAAGCGCCTCGATTGTCTTTGCCTCCGGTGTGGATACTTTCTCGATTGCCTTCGGTTCTTCCTTGAAGTACTCCTTCTTCATCCTTGCGACCTGCCTGTTGGCTGTGTAGCCGCATTCCGGGCAGAGGATGATCGTGTCCTCTCCGATAGGTGAAAGGTACATATATTCATGTGATACCTTTCCTCCCATCATGCCGGTGTCTGCCGCGACGGCAACACAGGGCAGGGCACAGCGTGAATAGATTCTGAAATATGCTTTGTAATGGGCTGCATATTGTTTCTGAAGCCCTTCGTAATCCTTGTCGAAAGTATAGGAATCAAGCATCGTGAATTCCCTGACGCGGATCAGTCCTGCCCTAGGCCTCGGGTCATCCCTCCATTTCGTCTGGATGTGGTAGACAAGAAGAGGAAGTCTCTTATATGAATCTATAAGGTTCCTTGCCAGATCCGTGACAGCTTCCTCATGCGTCATTGCCAGGACCATGTCACGGTTGTTGCGATCCTTGAAGCGCCCCATTTCCTTGTCAATTGAATAGAACCTTCCGGTTTCCTTCCAGATATCCGCTGGGTTTACAACAGGCATCATAAGCTCTTCAGCTCCGATCCTGTCCATTTCTTCCCTGATTATCGTCTCAATCTTCTGCGTGGCCCTGAATCCAAGGGGGAGAAGCGAGAAGATGCCTGCTCCCATCTGTCTGATATAGCCAGCTCTCAAAAGGTATTCGTATCCCTTGGTGTCTGCTCCGCTAGGGGCTTCCCTGAGCGTTTTTGAAAACATCCTGGACATTCTCATGGTGGTTATCTCCTAAACAGCTCGGATTATATGGTTAAGAGCGGAATGCGGCAATACATGGAGATGTGCGCGAGGCGTTGATGTGAATTCCTCAGTTGTCTTGAACGGAATGGCGTTGTTTTTAAATTGTTTAGTAACATTTCTTTTGAATCTGCAACAGATGGTAATCTAATCATAATCATAATAATTTATGTTATTTTATCTTTATTAGGTTATTTATGTTTGGTATTATATTATAATCGTTTATCCGATGATATTAATGTGGAATCTCTTTGGCGGTGAGAGGCTCTTGTTTAAAAGAGTTTTATTAAAATTTATCTAAAGATTTTAGTTGACAAGTTAAAATTCAGAGTTAATCTTTAATTGAAATTTAGCGGAGAGCATTGCGATGAAGAAGATTCTGGTTATAGGCAGTTCCAATGTTGATATATCGATCCGGACAGAGTCCATCCCCAAAGCAGGTGAAACCGTCATGGGGCGTTCCGTTTCCATCAATGCTGGAGGAAAAGGGGCGAATCAGGCGGTTGCATGCAGCAGGCTTGGGGGCGATGCAGCTTTCCTCACTGTCCTTGGAAGCGACAGGGGCAAGGAGCTTGCTCGCATGTTCTCAGATGCTGGGCTTGATTGCAGCGGTGTCAGTATTCTTGATGACAGGCAGACAGGCACTGCATATATAACGGTTGATGACAATGGCCGCAATTCGATTGTCGTGATTCCTGGTACGAATTATGACTGTACGCCTGAGTATCTTGCGTCGCAGGATCATCTTCTTCAGGCTTCGGACATCATCGTTCTTCAGCTTGAGATTCCGGAAGAGACCGTGAACTATGCGATACGGCGCGGTGTGGAACTGGGAAAGACAATCATCCTCAACCCAGCTCCAGCCCCGGATTCAATCAATCCAGAATGGTTCCCTCTGATAGATTATCTCACGCCTAATGAGACAGAGCTCGAGAAAATCTCCGGCATGCCTGTGTCCTCTGTGGAGGAGGCAGAAGCGGCAGCCATGGCGCTTATCAGGAAAGGAGTTCGCAATGTTGTGGCGACACTTGGCGGCAATGGTGCTCTTCTTGTCAGCAGGGACGGCGCTGAACAGTTCATTCCGCCAGATATAAAGGTTGTGGACACAACGGCTGCAGGCGACACGTTCAACGGGGCTGTTGCGGTCTATCTCTCAGAAGGGCGGAGCATACAGGACGCTATTGTTTTCGCCAATGCTGCTGCCACGCTTTCCGTTTCACGCAAGGGTGCGCAGGAATCAATCCCCTCGCGGAAAGAGACGGATGCATTCATGGAAAAACTTTCAAAGGAGCTGGTATGAAGAAGACAGGTATTCTCAACAGCAGGCTGGAATATGGTATCGCAAGGCTGGGGCACACTCAGCGCGTCGTTATCTGCGATGCGGGCATGCCTCTTCCCTTTGATGCTGATGTGATAGATCTCGCGCTTGTACCCGGGGTCCCTTCATTCTCACAGGTTCTTGAGGCTGTTGCTTCCGAACTCCAGGTGGAAAGCTATTTCATCGCCTCGGAGACAGAAGATGTGAATCCGGTGATCAGAAAAGAGATAGACCGGCTTCTTCCTGGCCTGCCTTGCCAGGTTGTTGATCATGAAGAGCTCAAGAAGATAACCATGCAGTCACAGCTTTTCATCAGGACAGGTGAATGCACGTCATATGCGAATGTGATTCTTGTCTGTGGTGTGACGTTCTGAAAACCAATAGAGAGAAAAGAGGAGGATAGATTATGGAGAAGACCATGCTTGCGGGCGTTTTCGAAAGGGCAGGAAGCTTTGTTCTCAAAGAATGCCCCGTTCCGGAACTTGTGAATGATGATGACATCATTGTACATGTGGATGCCGTAAGTATCTGCGGAACTGATGTGCATATTACAGCTGTTCCTCCACGCTACGAGGCGACAGAAGGGACAATTCTCGGTCATGAGATATGCGGAACTGTCGTAGAGAAGGGTAGCCGTGTCTCCCATCTGGAGATCGGGGACAGGATTGTAGTCAATCCAAACAACTATTGCGGGAACTGCGCATACTGCAGGAAGAATCTGCCGAATGAATGCGAGCATATTGAAGCGCTTGGGATAGATTATGATGGCGGATTCGCTGCATACACAAGGATCAATTCAAAGGTCGCGTATAGGATATCGAAGGATGTCGATGTCTGTGTCGCTTCCTGTGCAGAGCCGCTTGCTTGCGCGATCAACGGCCTGAACAAGGTGAAGGTTTCCCCTTCTGACTCTGCGGTGATCATCGGTTCCGGCCCCATTGGCCTGATGATAGCAATGCTCCTGAAGGCCGCAGGCGTAACGCGCCTGTATATTCTGGAGACCGCTGAGTATCGTAATCAGTTTGCCAGGAACCTGAACCTCGGAACCGTCCTCAATCCTCTTAAGGATGATGTCCACGCGAAAGTATATGCAGATACAGAGATCGGTGCGGATCTTGTTTTCGACGTCACTGGGTCGCAGGTTGTCTCTTCAATCGATCTGGTACGGAAGGGAGGCTCCGTCGTTCTCTTCGGCGTGAATAAAATGGCTTCCTCCGAGATAAAGCAGAGCGAGATAACGACAAAAGAACTCAAGGTTTATGGAACATGGCTTGCGAATGCGACATTCCCCACGGCTGTAAAGGTCATTGAGGATGGCTGCATCGACATCAAGGCGCTTATCACTGACGTGATCCCGCTCGAGGATGTGAAAGCCGGTATCGAGAAGCTGGCAAAGGGCCAGGCCGTCAAGGTCATCGTGCGCCCGTGAGACAGGAGGAAGAATATGGGAAAGATCAGAATCGGGATTCTTGGATGCGGGCAGATCGCGCAGATAATGCATCTGCCATATCTCAGTGCATCCGAAGAGTTCGAGATATACGCGCTGTGTGATGTTTCCAGAGAGCTGATCAGGGCTGTTGGTGCTCAGTATAATGTCCCAGAATCGCGCCAGTACACGGATTTTGACAGTCTTCTTGCAAACAAGGATATCGAAGCTGTTGTGATTTGCTCCAAGGAGCATTACACGCCGGTCATTGCCGCCGCAAAGGCACATAAGCATATTTTCGTTGAGAAGCCATTCGGATTCTCCCTTCAGCAGGCTGAGGAAATGGTCAGGGTTGCTGAGGAGAACAATGTGAAGCTCATGGTCGGATACATGAAAGTCTATGATTCCGGGTATATCTATGCAAAGGAAAGAATCCGGAACATGAAGAATATCAGCCTGGTCCGTGTGCATGACTTCGGTGGATCGTTCTCCTATACGAGGGATGTCTTTGATATAAAGAAGGGCAATGATGTAGATCCGGCGTTCTATGAGAAGGGAAAGGCTGAGAACAACCAGATGCAGCTAGATGCGATAGGAGAGGAGAACCGTGAATTCCTCCCTGCATACAGCCTGCTTCTCGGGGTATCCTCACACGATCTCGTACTGCTCCGTCACGCATTCGGCAATGATGCGGAGGTTCTCTTCACCAGTGTTCATGGCAGTTTCCTCTCATCGATAATCCGGTTCGGTTCCGTTGAATGCATTCTTGAAAGCGGTCTTGTCATGAAGCGCGCGATCTGGGATGAGAATCTCACAGTATATTCCGACGATGCGAACCTTCGCCTTGAATTCCCCTGGCCGTATCTGAAGAATGCGCCGTCAGTTGTCCATATCAGCGAGAATTATGGGGATGGGACGATGCCGTGTGAGACAAGCATCAGTACATCCTTCTCGGAAGCATACAGAAACGAGCTGCATCATTTCCATGACTGCATCGTCAATGATCTTGAGCCTGTCACAAGCGGCAGGGACGCTGTCAATGATCTGCGTCTGATGCGCGATATCATAGCTGCGGCAAGGAGAAGCTGATGACTGAAACCTCTGCTATCATCCTTGTTTTCATTACATCATTCCTGTGGGGCACATGGCTTCAGGCGAGAAAGTATACAGGGACATTCCCTCTCACGTCATTCATGGTATGGCTCTACTTCGCATCAATGGTCCTTGTTCTTGCTTTCGCAGCTGTCTATAGCATGATTGTCCCCTCGGATATCCTTGGGGAAATCGCGTCTGATCCTTACCGGGCCATTGCTGTAATACTTTGTGGTGCAGGTCTTGCCATAGGCATGTATATCCAGATGAATGTCATAGACAGAGTGGGCCTGATTCTTGCCAACTCCGTCAGTGCGACATTTGGTGTAATACTTGGTACTTTGCTCACGGTATGCATTGGCGGTATTCCTGAAAACGTTTCCATGGCGGTCGTCTGGCTCAGTGTCGTGGTGCTTATCCTGGCGACATTCCTCTGCCAGTATTCCGGCAAGATGCGTGACAGGGATCTGCAGCGGAAATCTGCCCGTCCGGAAAAGACACAGGACACAAAGGCCGTGTTCCTCCTCATCCTGAGCTCTGTGCTGATCACGGCATATCCTCTAGGCATGTCAATTGGAGTGAAGACAGTTTCTTCCGGTGTCGGTTTCTCATCCATAGCCTGTATCTCACTGCTGTCAATCGGGTCTTTTCTCGGGGTTTTTGCGTTCTGCGCTGTGCCGCTTACGAAAAACCGGGAATGGGGGACGCTGGTCAGCTCCAAATACAGGAAGGAGATCGCCATTTCCTGCCTTTGCGGTGTCTGTCATTATGGCGGGAATCTGATACACGTTTTCACCGCGTCTGTGCTGAGCACGGCAATCTCCTGGCTGCTTGGAAGGCTGGGGAATATGTGGACATACCTCTGGGGACTGTATCACCGCGAATACCGCGGAGCATCAAGGAAGACCTATACGATGCTTTTCTCCGGGATAGGTGTGTATATCGTCGGAATAATTCTGCTGGCTCAGAGCTTCTATAGCTGATGGAGGTTGTTATGGCAATAAAGAAAATAAGAGGTTTATCCAATTACAGGCTGTTCGGATACTGGATGTGCCTGCCAGCTCTCATTCTTTTCTCTGTTTTCGTAATCTATCCGCTATTCAAGGGCTTTTATATCAGCCTTAACCAGTGGGATGGTTTCAGCGCCATGAGATGGAACGGATTCAAGAATTACGTGTTCGTTTTCGAGGATCCTGTGTTCTGGCAGGCTCTGAAGAATACCTTCATCTATGCCATTGTATCTCCGGTGCTTAAGAATATTGTGGGACTCATCGTTGCCATGATCTTCGTGCAGCGCATAGCCGGCAGTTACTTCTTCAGGGTCTGTACGTATATCCCATATACGTTCTCATATGTCATCGTCGGTGTTCTTTTTGGATGGATATACAATCCGACATTCGGCCTGCTGAACAACTTCCTCACAGCGATAGGCGCGGAAGGGCTCATCCGAGGCTGGCTCAGTGATCCGGATATCGCGCTCTTTTCGGTGATCATGGTCGATGTCTGGAAGTGCATGGGATTCCATGGAGTTCTTTTCATGGCAGGTCTCAATGCCATTCCGCAGGATCTTTATGAGGCTGCTGATATCGATGGGGCAGGTACACTCAAGAAATTCTGGCACATAACACTGCCGCAGCTTAACAGCACGCTCGTAACGGGATTCCTCCTGGCTATGACAGGCGCGTTTGTCAACAACTATGATGTCGTCAACGTCATGACAGGCGGTGGCCCGTTCCATTCAACGGAAGTCGCTATCTACACGATCATGACCACGGCATTCCGCTATTCGAATATGGGCAAGGCGAACGCGATGAGCACCATCCTCGTTATCTTCGTTGCGATAGTGGGATTCGTTCAGCTCAAGGCCATGACGCGGGATGAGAACTATGAGTGATAGGAGGTCTGTATGAAGAACTATGCATTAAGAAAAATTATGTTCCGTGTTTTCATGTATCTCCTGATGGCTTTCTTCCTCATCCTGACGCTTTACCCGATTTTCTGGATGCTCTCAGGATCGCTGAAGACTGAATCGGAATTCTTCAGCAATGTCTGGGGACTTCCTGAGAAACCTCAGTTCCAGAATTACGTGGAAGCATGGCAACGGGCAGGATTAGGCAGTAAATTCCTCAACAGTGTTCTGACAACAGGTTCATTCCTCCTGATTCTCATACCGATGAACAGCTGTGCCGGCTATGCCCTCGCGCGTCTGCAGTTCAAAGGTAAGAAGCTTATTTATAACTATCTGCTTCTTGGAATCATGATTCCTGCCGGTGTGCTTGCGATGCCTACATTCACCATCGTCAATGAAATGGGGCTTCTGAATTCAAGGGTAGGTCTCGTGCTTGTCTATGCGGGACAGGCTATCAGCTTCGGAATGTTCATCATGCGCAATTACTTCATTGCATTGCCGAAGTCCCTGGAGGAGGCGGCCAGGATTGACGGCAGTACGGATTTCGGCGCATTCGTGCGCATAATCCTTCCTCTGGCTGTTCCGGGAATCGTGACGCAGATTATATTCTCCGGTCTCGCCAACTGGAACGAGTATCTGAGAGCGAATCTGCTTATCAGAAGCGCTGAACTTCAGACATTGCCTCTTGGAATGGCAAGCTTCGCAAATCAGGACACGATCAATTATCCGGTGATGTTTGCTGCCCTGGCTATGGCAACAGCTCCCGTAATCATCATTTACCTTGTGTGCCAGAAGACATTCGTCAAAGGCGTCGCGCAGGGTGCGGTCAAGGGATAACAGCTGCCTGATGGTATCTGTTTCGAAGATATTAATCCTTTAAAAGGAGGAGAATAATATGATGAAAAGGAGTCTTTTGGTCGTATTGATGACCATGCTCGCACTGTCCCTGGTCTTCGCAGGAGGTTCAAAAGAGGCATCAGGGAAACCACAGGTCGTCGTTATGGGCAATGCCCGTATGTATGAAGGCGAAGATGCTGCATGGGAGAAAGTGGCAGCGGATTTCGAAGCCGAGACAGGTATCGAGGTTGTGCTGCGCTGGCAGGGCAAATGGAATGAGGTGCCGCAGAATCTCTCCACAGCAAGCCTTGCAGGCGAGCAGGTTGACCTTGTGACTGTCGGAGCAGGTCTCATCAACTCAATCGTAGCCCGTTCCGGATTGCTGATGGATATAACTGACCTGATGGAACCATATAGGGATAGATTCGGGGCAGGAATGCTTGATTCCTATACAATCGGCGGCAGACTCTGGGGCTTCCCGTATGGCAACTCCGCGGCAGGCTTCATCTACTACAACAAGGATATCTTCAGAGAGCTGGGAATCGAGGTTCCGACCACCTATGATGAGCTTGTTGAAGTCTCAAAGACAATCTCCGATGCCGGTCTTATCCCGATGATATTCAGGGGCAAGGATGAGACATACTGGTCGAATCTTTTCTTCTATGCCTTTGCCCAGATGACCGGAAACACGCCGATTGAGACAACAAACGAATTCCTCACAGGAAAGAGGTCATTCCAGAGTCCTGAGGAAATCGCGGCGGTTAATGCTGTGAAGGCTTTCTTCGATGATGGAATCATGACATCTGACAGCCTTGATACGAACGGGGACGGAATGAAGGCCGCATTCCTCCAGCAGAAAGCTGCGATGATGCATACTCATAACTTCCAGCTTCTCCAGGCTGACTGCCCGGATTTCGAACTCGGCATCCTTGAGTTCCCGATCATCGTTGAAGGCACGTATTCCCAGCCATTCGGTGGTCCTGGAACAGGTATTGCCATCCCATCGTTCGCTGACAGGGACAACCTTGACAACACGATGAAGTTCGTTGAGTTCCTGCTACGTCCGGAAAATGCGAATCTGATCGTCGGCTGTTATAAGCCTGTCGTAGAGGTCATAAAGGGTGTTGAGCTTGTTGATGATCCGAACGTCCAGTATCTGAATGAAGTGATGATCCCGAAGACAGTCACTTATCTTGACTGGATCTGGCCGACCGAAGTCAACGCCGCAGTATGCCAGATAATC
>CASFLH010000008.1 GCA_949295505.1 uncultured Spirochaetales bacterium
ACAGAGGCGGAGAGATCTGTCGTTGCTGATATGACAGCTGCGCTGCAGAAGAAGAGAAGCGACAAGGAAGCGGCATACTCCGATCTGAACGAAGCCAATCGTATCCTTTCCGAGCAGAATGCTAATATAGGATCGACCGATACGCTTATCGAGAATGTCGTGCAGTCATTCTTCGCCAAATATTCCAGGAACCTCGGAGAGTTCCAGAAGATCATCGAGGAAGAGGATCTGCCCGATGATACCCTTCTGATGAATGAGCTCTCAGAGGTCAACAGGGAACTTGAGAAGCTCGGCACAGTGAATTACCTTGCCGAGGATGAATACAATGCCGCAAAGGAGCAGTTTGATTTCTATGCCAAGCATCTGGAGGACCTGAACAAGGCAAGGACGGATCTTGAGAAGGTCCTTGAGGAAATCCAGAACAGGGCAAAGGACCTATTCCTAAAGACTTACAATGAGATAAGCGATAATTTCCAGGCCATGTTCACCCGTCTTTTCGGAGGTGGAGTGGCAAAGCTTACGCTCGAGGATCCAGAGAACGTTCTCACTTCCGGTATCGACATATTCGCGCAGCCGCCAGGAAAGAAACTTGTAACGCTCTCACTCCTCTCCGGTGGGGAACGCAGTATGACAGCAGTCGCTCTTCTCTTTGCTACATATCAGGTAAAGCCCTCGCCGTTCTGTATCCTTGATGAGCTTGATGCGGCTCTTGATGATAAGAATATCGGCTATTTCCTCGATGTTCTTGTCGACTTCGGAAAGACAAGCCAGTTCATCATCATCACGCATAACAAACATACCGTTACAGGCTCTGAGACGCTGCTCGGTGTCACGCAGATGGAGGCAGGTGTCTCCACGACAGTCAGCTACCGCCTTGACCGCATTGCAGGCAAGCCTGTAATCCTCAATGACGATGACAATGTCGTGGATTTTGATAGTGATGGAAAGCTGCGGTGAAGTTGACAGCCGGCTTGCATTATTGTATAAGCATTAAGACTGTAAATTTGGCTTGGTAACGCGATGTTTGATAGTATAGCAGGAAAATTCACAGGAATAATGAGAACACTCTCCGGAAAGGGGAAGATCTCGGAGAAGAATGTACGCGATGCTGTAGAGGAGATCAAGGAAGCTCTCCTCGATGCTGACGTCAATCTCCGCGTTGTCCGCCGCTTTGTCAATTCAACCCTTGATGAAGCGCTGGGCGAGAAGGTTCTCTCCGCTGTCAATCCTGGCCAGCAGTTCACTAAGATCGTCTATGACAAGATGGTCGAGCTTCTTGGCGGGAGCGGCAGCACTGCACTCAATCTTAAAGGCAAGGATGCTACGTCAGTTATCCTTCTCATGGGCCTTCAGGGTTCCGGTAAGACTACTGCGGCCCATAAGCTTGCCTACAGGCTGAAGAAGGATGGAAGGAAAGTAATGCTTGTCGCAGCTGACCTTGTGCGTCCGGCTGCAATAACACAGCTCCAGGTCCTTGGAGAGAAAGCTGGCGTTCCTGTCTTTACGATCACTGGAGAGAAGGATCCTGCAAAAGTTGCTGAAGCTGCGGTTTCCAGAGCTAAACATGAGCTGATTGACACTGTTATCATAGATACCTCCGGACGTATGCACCTTGATGAGGCGCTGATGGAGGAAATCCAGCGTGTCGCCAAAGCCGTACGTCCTGATGAGACACTTTTCGTCGCAGATGCGATGACTGGTCAGAGCGCCGTTGATATCGCGAAGGAATTCGAGGAGAAGGTCGGTATATCGGGTGTGATCCTCACCAAGTTCGATTCGGATACAAGAGGCGGTGCGGCGCTTTCTCTGCGCGCGGTCGTGGGTAAGCCGATCAAATTCATCGGCACTGGTGAGAAAATGGAGGATCTTGAGGTCTTCCATCCTGAGCGCATCGCGACGCGTATCCTTGGCATGGGTGATATCGTATCCCTTGTCGAGAAGGCTCAGGAGCAGTTTGACCAGGCTGAAGCTGAGAGGCTGCAGAAGAAGATGGAGAAGAACACCTTCGATCTGCAGGATTATCTTGATCAGCTTGAGAATCTGAAGAAGATGGGATCTGCTGATAAGCTTCTCGAGATGATCCCGGGAGCTAAGGGCAATATCTCCGAGGAGGACCTCCATCTGGAGGAACTGGAGAAGGAGAAAGCCATCATCAGGTCAATGACACGCTTCGAGCGGAGCAACTACAGGATAATAGGACCTTCGAGAAGGAAGAGGATCGCAAAGGGATCCGGCACATCTGTTGCGGAAGTCAACAGGCTTCTCAAGAAGTTCGAGAAATCTCGCCTTATGATGAAGAAGGTGATGACAAATAAGAAATTACAGGCTGCTATGCTGAAGCAGTTCGGCATGTAGCTTTCAAGCAGTATAAGGAGAATACCGTGAGCACAACAATGAGACTTAAGCGTTTCGGCACAAAGAAGAGACCTTACTACAGGGTCGTCGTACAGGACAACCGTCTTGCTACATCCTCTAAGACAATCGATGAGGTTGGAACATACCGCCCGGTTGAGGCAGAGAACCAGCTTACACTTAATGAGGACAAGATCAAGGAGTGGATTGGCAAGGGTGTTGTTGTATCCCCGACAGTAAAGGATCTTCTCAATTCGCAGGGTATCCAGATCAATCGCAAGCAGAACTGATTCCAGGAGGGCCTATGGAAAAGGAACTTGTGGAATTTATGGTCAGAAGTCTTGTTGACCAGCCGGAAGAGGTGAACGTGAATGTCATCGAGGGTGAGAAATCCACGATTCTCGAGCTTCATGTCGCTGAAGGTGATGTCGGCAAGGTGATCGGCAAGCAGGGCCGCATTGCAAAAGCTATAAGGACAATCCTCTCAGCTTCTGCAACACGTGACGGCAAGCGTGCCGTTCTGGAGATTCTCGACTGATGGAAGAGCTTCTCTCTACCGCGACAATCGGAAGAACGCATGGTGTTGAAGGCTTTCTGAGGATTTATTCGCTTTCAGGTGAATATACTCATCTCAAGAAGCTGAAGAACGCTGTGGCGGTGCTTCCCGACGGTAAGGAGAAGCTTCTTTCTGTACTGCAGGTCCGTTCCCAGGGGGATTTGTTCCTGATGAAGTTCGCTGGCTATGAGACGCCAGAGAGCGCCAGGATGCTTTCAGGCTCTGTTATGAAGGTGAAGCGCTCTGATGCAAGGAAGCTGAAGAAGGGAGAGTATTACATCGCGGATCTCTACGGGCTTACCATGGTCTATAAAGGAGAGCCTGTCGGTATTGTCAAAGACGTATCGGAAGGTGCCCAGGCGATGCTGCTGCAGGTAGAGAGGAACGGCAAGGTTTTCCTTGTCCCGAACCTTCCTGTATTCGTCTCTTCCCCGGATTTTGATTCGGGTGAGATTGAGCTTCTGATGGGGGATCTTCTCGAATTATGAAGATAACCGTCCTGACTCTTTTCCCTGAAATGGTTGAGCCGTTCTTCCGGTCTTCTATCATGAAGCGTGCTGTTGAAAAGGGTCTGATCAGCTATAGTATCATCAATTTCCGTGATTTCGCTGAAGGCGTTCATAAGAAGACTGATGATATTCCCTATGGCGGTGGCGCCGGGATGGTCATTATGCCTGAACCCCTGTCCAAAGCTCTGGACAGCATAGGAGCAAAAGGGAAGCGTGTCATATTCGCGACTCCTTCCGGCCGGCCTCTGACAGAGGATTATGCCAGAAAGCTGTCGGAAGAAGAGGAACTCGTCTTCATCTGCGGTCATTATGAGGGACTTGACCAGCGGGTGATAGATACTTATGTAACCGATGAGATAACGATAGGGGACTATGTTCTCTCCTCGGGTGAGACTTCGTCTCTTGTTATCATAGATGCCGTGTATCGCCTTATTGATGGCGTCATTGCTGCGGAAAGCCTTGAGGATGAAAGCTTCACATCACATCTTCTTGAATATCCACAGTATACGCGCCCTTATAGGTATTGCACTAAATCAGTCCCCGATGTATTATTAACCGGTCACCATGGCCATATTACCCAATGGCGATGTGACGAAAGGCTGGCGAAAACGATGCGTAACCGGCCGGATCTGCTCTCTGATGCCCCTCTCAGCATCGATGAGCGGAAAAGACTTCTGTCGATACTAGATCAGGATAAGAGGACTTGTCAGAGATGGATATTATCAGAGCTGTAGAAGCAAAGCAGATGAAAGAGAACGCCGAGAACTTCAGCATCGGCGACACAGTTCGCGTTTCGTTCAAGATCGTTGAGGGAACAACAGAAAGAATCCAGGTTTATGAGGGTATTGTCATCGCTAAGAACAATACCGGAATCAGGAGGACATTCGTCGTAAGGAAGATCAGCTACGGCGTAGGTGTTGAGAGAATCTTCCCTCTTCACTCACCGAGAATCGAGAAGATCGAGGTTGTTAGAAGAGGCCGCGTTAGAAGAGCTAAGCTCTACTACCTCCGCTCCCGCGTTGGAAAGGCTGCAAAGGTTCCAGAGCTTCTCATCAAGAAGAACGCGTAAGAAAAGACGGCAGGACTACCTGCCGTTTATTTTTTGTCCCAATGATGGTAGAATCCAGCCATGGCAAACAGAAGGCCTTCAAAGCAGAAGGATAAGAAGAGAAAGAAGAAAGCGGGAATCAATGGGTTCTCGACGCTTAATCAGGTTGCGGGTGTTCCCAAGCCACATGAGCACAGGTCATCCATTCCTGTCGATACCCCCGCATCCATCAGAGAGCCACGTCCGATCTGCTCGTTCTGCGGATCGGAGATTGAGAATATCGCATCAGCTTTCACCGCGCCCGATGGCAGTTATGTCCATTTCGACTGTGTGCTTGATCGCATAAGGGAATCAGAGCATCCGGGAGAAGGGGAGAGCATATCATACATCGGTTCCGGAAACTTTGCCGTGATTGGCAAGGATGAGGAAGGGAAACCAGTCATATTGCGCCGTGTTCCTTTCGAATCCGCTGAACGTGTAAAGGCGATGAAGGAATATGTCGCTTCTCTGAGGAGCTGAGATGAGCAGGGCAATCTTCCCGGGGTCCTTCGATCCTCCGACAATCGGTCATATCAACATCATAGAGCGTTCTGCGGCTCTATTCGATGAGCTTCATGTTGTCGTTGCAGATAACATCTCCAAAAAGTATCTCTTCTCACCAGAGGAGAGAATCGATCTCATCCGGCGCTCGCTGCCTGAGGCGGAGAATATCGTGTACAGCGTGCATTCAGGGCTTACGGTGGAGTACGCGAAGAAGCATGATATAAGCATCATGATACGTGGTGTCCGCGGGGCTGGAGATTTCTCATATGAGTTCGAGATGGCGATGACGAACAAGCTTCTGTATCCTGAGCTAGAGGTTCTCTTCATGCCTACCGATCCGCGTTACTTTCTTATCAGGGCTTCCCAGATCAAGGAACTCGCTGCGTTCGGTGCTGATTTCTCCTCAATGGTCACGCCACCCGTGCTTGAGGCTCTTAAAGAGAAGTTCCCGGAGATTCGTCATTAATTTCTTTTAAACCAATAAGATGGAATATTCGCGAAATTTTATTGCCATATTCTATTGACTAAAAGCTGGTTTTCCGGTTTAATACCAATGGTTTTGTGGAGAGGTTCCCGAGCGGTCAAAGGGGGCAGACTGTAAATCTGTTGGCTAAGCCTTCGAAGGTCCGAATCCTTCTCTCTCCAACCAATAGCCATATACATGAGCGGAAGCTTGGGTATATGGCTTTATTTTTGCCTGTTCATTCTCCAGGGGGGCTTATTTAGCTGAACCTCATCAACAATGACAAATCCTTCGGTTTTGCCACCCAGCATGGATCTCAGGGGTACAGGATTGTGTCGAGACGCATTGAGAGTGTGACCATCAAGGAATGTAATTGAGAAAAGCGCTTTCTTCTGAAGCTCATTCTCGATATATGACGTTTTCCAGTCCTCTTCGGCCCGAAGAGGAAGAGAGAATTATCCTCAAGCAGATCATCAATCTCAAGTGCTCGTCGGATGTATTCCATATTGCTACATCTAATCGGGATTTTACCTAAAATAACAGTTGTGCAATAATTAGTCTTAAATAAGTGAAATGAGATCTCGTTGACATCTATGCAAGCAGATTGGTGAATATACTATAATCCGTGAGATATCTGCCACCCTTCAGGAGCATCACTGCATCAATAAAGAGGAGCATGATAAGCCAAACTCCTGGATTTGATGAAATTGTCGCCATAACTTGCGCATAGTGTAGATATTTTCATCTCAATTGCATGAAATATAAGAAAATATCTCTTCATAACATGTTTCAACTGTGATAGATTTTAAGAGAAGAAACATGAAATTCCATGTTTCTGCTGTGAAAGGAGAAAAATATGAGCAAAAAGAAACAAAAGTTAGCACATGGGGGGGGTAAAGGCTGTCTAGTACTTTTTGCTTTCCTCGTAATCTTCCTTTTTTCGTCATGCACAAACAGGTATGTTGTCTGGTGGCCTCCTATAGTTGATGACAAAGAACCTTTAACAGAAGATGTGTGGGACGGTTCCGTTGCTGAATATTCCACTATTCTTAATCAGATCAGCAGCGGAGTGGTAAGAATCAGATCAGCAGCTGAATTTGCTGCCTTCCGCGATATCGTAAATGGCCAGAACGGTAATTCGCCAAACAATTTTGCTGGAATAAATGTATTTCTTGAAACAGATCTTGACTTGACTGCAACTGACTGGATGCCTATCGGAGGTTTGGCTTTAAGCGAAACAGAGGACTCCAGCTTTAGTGGAAACTTTGATGGTCAGAATCACACTGTAAAGTATAAGCATGAAGAATCTTCTGTGATTTCTTCATATGGTTTGTTTGGATTAACAGAGGGGCAGGAAGAACCTGTTGTAATAAAAAATCTCACAGTCGAAGCCAATATTACGAATCTCGATGTGTCAGTAAACGGAGCGGCTGGCATTTTGGTTGGGCAAAGCATGGGAGAAATAAGATTCGAGAATTGCAGTTCGGCTCCTGGTTCTTCCTTGGATATAAAAGGTGATTATATGAGCTGTGCTGGCGGTCTGATAGGTGCTATGAATGAAGGTGGAAGTTTCATAGGCTGTAAAAATAGCGCTGATATAATTAATAAATCAGATAGTACCGTTTCATACGCAGGTGGCCTTGTAGGCGTAATTTACACATCAACAATAGATTATAATGACGTTAGATGTGTATTTGAAGACTGCACGAATACAGGAGATATTACAAGCATCGCTTCTATTGCCGGTGGTTTTGCTGCAAACGTTGTTACTTACGATGGTGGAACTATTGAATTCATAAGCTGTGAAAACCAAGGAGCGATTTCAGGAGGCCTATGGGCTGGCGGACTTATAGGGGATGTTCAAGGTCATCTTAATAAAATTGAGGCTTGTTCTGGTGGTTCTTCCAGCATTCTTGGTACTGAAGCCGCTGGCAGATTGTTCGGTAGGCTGTATTCAGTTGGCAGTGATTTAACCTACACAATCATGATTGATGATGAAAATGACGATTTATATGATTCAATTGGAACGATAGGACTTCTTGATGCCGGGTCCTCAAACATTCCTACAGCAAAGATTCTTTCCGGAACGCTCCACGGAATTCCTCAAGTACAGAATGAATGGACTGTTTCTATTGCAGAAAATGCTGATTGGGTAGGAGAAGGTGTGCCAGCGGACCCATCTGGCAAGACTTTTAAGTTGTCTCTGGACAATGGCAATGTGACAATAACAGAAATATAATCTGGATCTTTGAGTTTGAGCCTGAACAGGGCTGCTGTACGTACAAAACGCAATAGCGGCCCATTTATTGCTTCAATCCTTTTTCCGCTTTCTTGTACTTGAGTCCTAGGAGAGAATGGATATACATCCTCTCGTTTAGCATTTGGATTTCATTGAGAAAATCCGGCAGCCTCTGAATCTCATTGAGAACGAAAACACCATCATTGATTCCTTTTGCCCTGAGAGTTTTTCTAAGATGGAAGGATACATTTATAGCTCATGGTACAGTTCCTTGTCCAACAGCGTCCATGAAAGTCTTGGTTCAGCAAGTTGATTCTTGATGCATGAGGACTTTCCGTCATTAGACTTCGGTTGTTGATTATCACCGCTCATTGCAACGAAGCCGGTTTTCCTTTAGATTAAAGCAGCTCGGGAGTGATATGTTCTACGATAAAGGTCTCAGATTTGAATGCCAGATGTGCCAGTACTGCTGCTCAGTTGAGCCTGGTTATGTCTACCTCACGAAAGATGATATCGAGAATGCATCAATGCTTCTTGGCATTTCTTTCTCGGAGTTCGTAGATAAGTACTGCCGCTATGTGGATTTTGGAGCATACTACCTTGTCTCCCTGCAGGAGAGGGAGAATTATGACTGTGTTTTCCTGACTCCTCATGGATGCGGAATCTATCAGGCAAGGCCCCTCCAGTGCAGGACATATCCCTTCTGGAAGAACGTGCTGCAGGATGAGGAGAGCTGGAAGAGGGAAGGGGAAAGCTGTCCAGGTATCGGCAAAGGCCGTGCAATACCGAAAAAAGAGATTGAAAGACGGCTGAAAAAGGGCGAAGAGCCGCCATATGTTGTCATCAAGAAGTGACGACCTGATGTTTTTCTGTTATATTTCCCATTGGAGTTCCTGGTTTGCCTGCATATACAGATAACACGATAAATTCCATAAAGACCCGTCTTACGATGTCGGAGGTCGTTCAGAGCTATATTCCAGTCGTCACAAGAAGCGGCAGAAACTGGGCAAAATGCCCTTTTCATGGCAATGGAAATGAACGTACGCCATCCTTCGCGATAAATGACAGGGAAGGGTTCTATCATTGTTTCGGATGCGGTGAGTCCGGAGACATGTTCACTTTCGTCGAGAAGATGGATCATGTGGGATTCAATGAGGCTCTCCAAA
>CASFLH010000009.1 GCA_949295505.1 uncultured Spirochaetales bacterium
CTCCTGCCGTCGATGATAACCGACCACAGCTTCTTTGAGGACACGAAGGGACAGAGGAAGATGAAGGCCGAGGATGTGGCGGAGCTTGTCTTCAGCTCGCTCGAGCTCACGGCGAAGGTTGTCGATGAGTACACGACAAGGGCTTTTCGTTCCCGCCGGAGGACGCAAGACGCGAAATCGCCAGTCTCTCCGGCTCAATCTTCCGAGGACAGCGTAACAGGGTAATCATGGAGGAATGCGGAAGATGGCTGCTGTACATCACGGACATCTTCCTTCCGATCGTTGACAGCGAGACCGGGGACTGGAGGCATCTGCCCTTCCACGGCTCCATGATAGATCAGCCCTACATGACCATGCAGGTTCTGAAGCTCATACAGCTGAACTTCAGGAAGCACCTGGCGGAGAAGGCGGAGAGCATCAGATTGAAGACGGGACGAGGATAAAAAGAGGAATCGTCCCGATATCAGCACCTTCATTTATCGACAGGAACTCATAGTCGTGCCAGCAACGGCAGTCATATTACTTCGGCCCTTCATTCCCCTTCATCAGGAGCTACAATTACCGTGATATTCTCATTTACAATGGTTTCTTTAGTGAACTGAGTGCCATCAGCCAACTTAAACAGCGCAGGCACTTCGGTATTATTCTGTTTCAGAATAGGCAAGCCCTTTTCTCCAAAAGCTTTACCAGCTTCTATAGCTAATGATTCAATAACATAGCCATCTGAAGTAAGAACATAGCCATCTGATGAAATGGAATCATCAAGCTTGAATGACACAATATGCATTTTGATTTCTTCTTCGCTTGGGATTCGTTCCAAGATGAAAGTCATAACGGTGATACCATCTGTTTTCGCTTCGGCTTTCAGTGTGTTCCGTTCATTGTCCACGAAGCTGTAGCTCATTTCAACTTCTGCATCAATCAAATCATCCAAAGAGATGACAAACACACCATCTTTATCAGGTCCCGTACGGTCTGATTTAAAAGGTATTCCGATTACTGGTTCTTCAGCGGTAACCATCAAAATCCAGTAATCTGGCAGTGTATGCTGAATATCGATGATATGCGTAGGTGTTTCAACACCTTCCTCTTCCATTACGGCCCACTGCCCTTTGAGAGCCTCTTCATCGGTGAGGGGTTCTTCCTTGTCAGGACTGTCGAAAATCCAGGGAGGAAGAGGGACTACCCGGTTATAGCAGGAAGAGAGGGATAGAAGGAGTAATACCCCCCCCAGTATGGCAGTAAGTAAAGACCTCTTTTTCATAAGCAATCTCCTTT
Organism: uncultured Spirochaetales bacterium; assembly: GCA_949295505.1. Lineage (GTDB taxonomy): Bacteria > Spirochaetota > Spirochaetia > Sphaerochaetales > Sphaerochaetaceae > Ornithospirochaeta. The sequence continues at coordinate 1,279 of CASFLH010000009.1, forward strand.
TCTACAAGTAAATGCTATCAGACGAAAAGCGGGAAGGAAAGAAAATTCTGCAGGCAACCCCTGCGGTCTTTTTCGTTATAAGGAGACATCATGGCAACTCAGGCCAAAGTCATAATCAAGGGCGAGAACAGCATCTCGTCCGCGGTGAAGTCCGCCTCGAATGACCTCAACGCCCTCAAAGGCTCTGTCGAGAAGATAGGATCGGTCCTGAAGACAGCGTTCTCCGTCACGGCGATAGTAACCGCCATCAAGGGAATCGGA
>CASFLH010000010.1 GCA_949295505.1 uncultured Spirochaetales bacterium
AGAACACAGCCTATTGTAGCGACAAGCGCACCTGCAAGACCTGCAATCTGGATACCTACGAAGGTCGCGCTGTTTATCGCGATTGGACCGGGCGTCATCTGGGATATCGTTATTATGTCAGCGAATTCCTGCATTGTAAGCCATCCATGGATATCGATCACCTGATGCTGAATCAGCGGCATGGCCGCATAGCCTCCTCCGATACTGAAGAGCCCGATCTGGATGAAAGACCATAATAGCTGGAGGTAGATCATCCTTTCTTCCTCCTCTGAACAATGAAGTCAAGATAGCCGACGATTCCTGCTGCTATGATAAGAAAAATCACATTCACGGAGAAAAATGCTGAGAGCACGAATACTGTGACAAGCATTATTACCGGTAGCAGCCGTTTCGCTTTCAGAATGTCCTGACACATCGAGATGACGACATCGATGACAACTGCGGCAACACCAGCACTCATTCCAGTCATCACAAGAGAGACATATTTGTTGCTTCTGAATGCCTGATAGAAGAGTGAGATGACTGAGATGATAACCAGCGGTGGCAGTACTGCGCCGGCAATGCTGATAAGTGCGCCAGGGATGCCTCCTGTCCGGTATCCGATAAGTATTGCGGCATTCACGGCGATAGGACCTGGAGATGACTGCGCGATAGCTGTGAGATCCAGCATTTCGCTGTCATCAATCCATCTGAGTTTTCCGACGAATGTCTTTCTCATCAGCGGGATGATCACATAGCCGCCTCCGAAAGTGAAGGCACTGATTTCCAGTGTGGATAGAAAGAGCGTCAGTAACCGTCTTGCTTTTGTGTCCATAGCAAAATTCTAGCATTTAGAGGAAGAAGAAGCCATCATGGGCTGAGAATCGATATCGATGTGCGATTGCCGATGGCAAATGATTAAAGGAAAGGAAAAGGGACCTGCCGGCAGCAGGCCCCTCCTTCATAGAACCGAGTCTCAGTTCGTTTCCTTCCACTCTCTTCCATAATAGGAGTCGAGATAAAGCTGCTTGATCTGGCTGATGAGAGGATAGCGAGGATTTGAACCTGTGCACTGGTCATCGAATGCCTTCACTGAAAGCTCATCGACCTGTGCAAGGAATTCTGCCTCGTCAACACCCCATTCCTTGATGGAAGCTGGGATTCCAAGCTCCTTCTTCAGCTTCTCAATACCATCGATGAGAACCTGTACTTTCTCTTCCATGCTCATCTTCGGCGTTGTAACGATGTACTCAGTATTCTTCGTATCATTGAGAGCCATTGAGATGTAATCAGCTGCTCTAGCGTATCTGGAGATCGCTGATGGATACTCGTACTGCGGGAACGCGGCCTGCTTTGTCGGTGTGTCATTTGCGTTGAAGCGGATGACATTGGTCAGAAGCAGCGCGTTTGCCATTCCGTGTGGAACATGGAATGCAGCTCCGAGCTTGTGTGCCATTGAGTGGCAGACACCGAGGAATGCATTAGCGAATGCCATACCAGCCATTGTTGCGGCATCATGCACTTTCTCCCTTGCCTTCTTGTCTGTGCCGTCAGCATAAGCGCGCGGCAGATACTTGAAGATGATTCTTGCAGCCTCAAGTGAAAGCGGTGCCGTGTAATCCGTGCACATGGATGAGACAAGTGACTCGAGAGCATGTGTGAGGACGTCGATACCACAGGACGCTGTAAGTCCCTTCGGCTGGCCGATTGCAAGCTCGCTGTCGACAATAGCCATAGATGGTGTGATGGCATAGTCCGCGATTGCCCACTTCATGCCTGTATTCTCATCAGTGATGATGGCGAACGGCGTGACCTCTGAACCTGTTCCGGAGGTTGTAGGAATACATACGAGTTCTGCTTTCTTTCCCATGTTCGGGAATGCATAGATTCTCTTCCTTATATCCATGAACCTCAGTGCAAGGCCCTGGAAGCTTACTTCCGGATGCTCATAGAGAAGCCAGATGATCTTGGCTGCATCCATCGGGGAACCACCACCGACTGCAATGAATACGTCTGGCTTGTATGCGTTAACAAGCTCCATTGCAGTGTTAATCGTGCCGAGTGTCGGATCCGGCTTGACCTGATGGAAGACTTCAGTCTCGACACCCATCTGGTTGAGTGTGTCCGTGATGCGGTCAATCATACCAGAAGAGAAAAGGAAGCTGTCTGTAACGATGAAAGCTCTCTTCTTGTTCTCAAGCTCCTGCAGAGCCACAGGGAGACAGCCATACTTGAAATACACTTTTGGTGGAAGTCTGAACCAGAGCATGTTTTCCCTCCTTTCTGCAACTGTCTTCACGTTCAGAAGATGCTTCGGGCCAACGTTCTCGGAGATGGAGTTGTTTCCCCAGCTTCCGCAGCCGAGTGTGAGGGAAGGCTCAAGGCGGAAGTTGTAGATGTCTCCGATAGCACCCTGGGAAGCAGGCATGTTGATGAGGACACGGCTTGTCTTCACAGCTTTTCCATAAGCATCGATCTTGTCCTGCTCTTTCTCGTCGCAGTAGAGAACGGATGTATGTCCGAAACCACCGAGTGCGATGAGATCTGCTGCCATTGCAGCACCTTCGCCGAAATTATTGCATGAATACATGCCAAGAACCGGGGAAAGCTTCTCATGGGCAAATGGTTCGTCAGCCGCAACTCTCTTGACCTCTCCGATAAGTACCTTTGTTGATTCAGGAACCTTGAATCCTGCGATCTCTGCGATCTTGTATGCAGGCTGTCCAACGATCTTTGGATTAACAGTTCCTCTCTGAGGATCAAGAATGATCGGGCTGAGCAGTTCCTTCTCTTCCTTTGTCAGGAAGTGTGCTCCCTGTTCCTTGAGCTCTTTCTTGACTTCGTTGTAGATGTCCTTGTGTACGACAAGAGCCTGTTCGGATGCACAGACAACGCCATTGTCGAATGTCTTGGACATCAGGATTGATGCGACGGCCATCTTGATGTTGCAGCTCTTGTCGAGAAGTGCAGGTGTGTTTCCTGCTCCGACTCCAATGGCTGGCTTTCCTGATGAGTATGCGCTCTTGACCATGCCAGGACCGCCTGTTGCGAGGATGAGGTTCACGAGAGGATGGTGCATCAGGTAGTTTGTCTTCTCCATCGTAGGTTCTTCGATGAAGTCGATGATGTGCTCTGGAGCACCTGCCTGTACAGCTGCCTCAAGTACGATCCTTGCAGCATCGCATGTGCATTTCTTTGCCCTCGGATGTGGACTGAAAATGATGGCATTCCTTGTCTTGAGTGCGATAAGTGACTTGAAGATGGCGGTACTTGTCGGGTTTGTCGTAGGAATGATTCCGCAGATGACTCCCTTCGGTTCTGCAATCTTCTTGATGCCGAATCCCGGGTCATCCTCGATGATTCCGCAAGTCTTCTCGTCCTTGTACTTGTGGAATATATACTCTGCTGCGAAGTGGTTCTTGATTACCTTGTCTTCGATGATGCCCATTCCTGTCTCTTCGACTGCGTCCTGTGCAAGCGATATACGCGCATTGTTTGCGGCAATGGCTGCGGCGCGGAAGATGGCATCTACCTTTTCCTGTGGATAATTAGCATAGATCAGCTGGGCTCTTTTGACCCTTTCGATCTTCTCCTGGAGTTCCTTCTGTCCAGGGAACAGCTCGGTTTGTTCTGCCATGTGAGGTTCTCTCCTTATTGAATCGATATTTTTTTATCTTAATCGATATTTTTTGTCAATATACATTGCCCTAAAGTTTATCTTAACATCATTTTCTTCATACGAATAGAAATAGAAGCGAAATGACAGGATAAAGCAGGAGAATGAGTAATTCGGCATAGGAGAGGCTAGCCTTGGGAGAGATAGTCTCTTCGCTGTTAGTCTCAAGGGAAGAGGAAAAACGCCTGAATAGATTCTTGTCATCGCTTTCCGAGAATTTCTTCTGGAACGAAAAGAAGTATGAAAGAGCTGTCCCCAGAGAAGAGGGGAGAACAAAGCGCCTTGAGATGGCAATAGAGAGAGCCACCATGGAAGAGAGCGAGAGGAAGTTCCTCATTCCTTCACTTATGGAAAGCCCCGTGATCGGGAATGAAAGGATATGGAAAAGCACCTCTCCTTTTGGCGTGATGATGGATGAGAACATCGATGCAATGAAGAGCATGATGTATGAGGAGACGAATATCCTCCTTCTTTCCATCTTTATGAAGAAAAGGGAAAGGACAAGGAAGGCGGAGAGCACTTTCAGATCTTTCTCCATTCCGATTGCAAGTAGCGCAGAAAGAAGCATCAAGGCTCCCCTTAAATCAAATGCATAATGTGTTTTCCCGGATTCTTCATGTTTTATCACCGGCAGATGATATGAGATATATGCGACAAATCCCGATGCGAGGAGCGAGAATATCAAAAACGGTGTGAGCAGTGACAAAAGGCCGCGTCCTATATATACGGATGCGAGCAAGAGCTGCACAGAGGCGCTTAAAAATGCACCGACTGCTGATGAAGAATACCTCGATATGTATTTTTTCCCTATCTTCATCACCACATACATCCCGAGTCCGCTGGCGAAGGTGGAGGAGAGGGAGAGGATGAAGAAAGGGGAGAAGAGTGTTCCTGAAATATAGGAGCCGAGGATGCTCTTGTACAAAAGCAGGAGCATATAGCGCGGGAAAGTGAGGATGTCTATCGCCATCAGTACAGCCGCATTTGCAAGACCCAGCCTGAAGAATGGAAGGATTTTCGGTACAAGCGCATCGAAGAAAGCGAGACAGAGAGATAAAGATGCAAGGTATGAAAGATCGTCAGAATGAGATTTCATCCACATATCCTCCATCGTCATTTGTCGTTTCTATCAGGATCCTGTTCGGCAGACAGCATATTGCATTCCCGATCTTCATGGTGAGGCATGTTTTTTCCGGGCATGGTGATGAGATTATCCTCACATCGTTATCCTTTATCTCTACCACAGTTTCTCCAAGAGGGCCATGGAAAGAAAGCATCCTGTCTTCTGAAAGGGGATAGATATAGCTCTTGCCATCTGCATCGATCCGCACGCTTTCCCCAGTCCCCCCTCTCTGCAGGAATGAGAGTGAGAGGAGAAACAGCAGAAAGAAAATGAAGATATCAAGGAGACGTAGCTTTCTCATCAATAGAGATTATATGAAAAAGCGGGATGATGTTGGAGATTTTGTGTTTCTCCTGACCGTTTTGTTTACTTATGCCGAATGTTATAGATATCATTTCAGGCATGAGTGAAAAGCTGATCTATGTGGTCGAGGACCACGATGTTATAAGAAATGGTGTTGTGCAGTATCTGGAACTATCCGGATACCAGGCAAAGGGGCTCGCTACTCTTGAAGAGGCAAGGGCTGCATTTTCTCAAGCGGTTCCTGATATGCTTATCCAGGATGTCATGCTCCCAGACGGCGATGGCTTTTCATATGTCAAGGAAGTCAGGGCTGAGAACCCCAGACTGCCGATCATCTTCATGACAGCCCGCATCGACGAATCGGACAGGATAATGGGATTTGAACTCGGGTGTGATGATTATGTGACAAAGCCTTTCAGCCCTAAAGAGCTCGTGCTCAGGGTTCAGGCGCTCTTCAGGCGTGTCGACGAAGGTGGAAGCGTTAGGGAAAAAGGGAATGTTTATGTCCTTGGAGAAAGCGAACTCAAGATCGATGAGAGCGAGCACAAGATCTATCTGGACGGAGAGGAGCTGATCTTCACTGCAGCAGAGTGGAGGATAATGACATACCTGACATCAAATAGTCCGAACCTCATTTCAAGGGCCCAGATACTCGAAGAGTGCTTCGATTATAGCTTTGAGAGTTATGAACGTGTCGTGGACACTCATATAAAGAATATCAGGGCAAAATTGAAGAAGGAGTCTTGGATAGAGACTGTAAGGGGCTATGGCTACCGGTTCGCAGGAAAGAGAAAGGAATCCTGATGCGCAAGAACTATATCCGTCTCTTTTTCTCGATAATTTCTATCGTCATCACTGTCATGATCGCAGAGATCCTCGTATTTGTGGTCTCCAGCGTCATAATCGATAAGAAATGGAAGGAGAGGATATTCGAACAGTACATGATCTCATTTTCAAACCGTGTTACGGAAATGGGTAATGAGATGACTTCATATGACCTCTTCGCAAGTCTGATGGAGATGGCTCCCGACAGGATAAGCGGAGTCATCCTCCGCGACAAGGATGGGCATGTCGTACTGTCGATGGGACGGACAAGCAGGGGTGAGTACATCCCTCAGGTAACTAGGGATACTGTCTCAGGGAGCGAATTCAGGACTGACAACATGCGCGTTCCGGATGAGTTCTCGATTTCGGTCAATTCCTCCCAGAACGTCGAGAGGGAAAGCGTGCAGAAACCACAGGTCGTCTTCGAGGCGACGACATATCGTGATGGCAGGGACATAATGATCCAGGATATAGATATCCGGCCATCAGGTCTTGAGGGCAAGGAAATCATTGAGCTTCCTGAGGGAATGTCTGAAAGCGAGATTGCTGGAACAATAATGTTTGTTGAGGATGGGAATGTAACAGGATTTCTCGACATTGTCGTATTCGATCTCAATTTCTATGGTCCGACGAATCTCCTGATCCATCTTATCTCTTTTGTATTCATCCTGTTCCTACCTGTTGCACTCCTTTTCACTCTGATCTCCGGGTATATCGTC
>CASFLH010000011.1 GCA_949295505.1 uncultured Spirochaetales bacterium
GTGACAATCGGAGCGGCTTCCGTGAGACCATAACCCTGTATGAATTCCAGTCCCAGTCCATGGAAATCCCATACGACCTTCGGGGAGAGCGGACCAGCTCCCGAGATAAGGAGCCTGACTTTATCAAGCCCGGCATGCGATGTGATCACACGCTGGAAAAAGCCCCTGAGAGGTGATTTCCCGGACAATTTGTGAATCAGGCTGTTTATGTCCATGAGGAAGCGCACAAAAATGTATTTCAGCCTGCCCTGCTCCCTGATTCTCGACATGATCCCGGAAAGAAGCTTGTTATAGAGAAGAGGTATGCCCATGAAGACAGTGACAGCACCGCGCTTGAGATCATCAAGCATGCGGGAGACGGCAAAGCCATGGCCGAAGAGGCATTCCGCTCCTATCCTGACAGCCTCCAGCAGCACCGCTGTGCAGCAGTAGCAGTGGTGAAGCGGCAGGAGAGCATAGGTTACGTCCTTCTCCGAAAGCATACGGACCTCATTGACTGTCATATAGACATCCGAGGTGATGTTCGCGTGAGACAGTTCCACACCCTTCTCATTTCCTGTGGTGCCGGACGTGAAAATGATTGCTGCTGTATCATTCTCCTCAACAGAAGGGACAGCCTCTGTCTCATCTTCAGCTTCAGATATCCTCATCCAATCCCCTTTCCCATCGAGTGATGCCACTCCCAGCAGCGAGGAGAACCACTCTTCATCCGCTTCCTTCAGGGAAGAGAGAATGGCGGAGTCCGCAATGATGAACCTTACTTCCGCGAATCTGGCAAGCCTGATGCATTTCGAGGCCTTCATCTGGGCATCCATCGGCACTGAAACACAGTTGGCTTCGGGAATAGCGAAGTATGAAAGCGCCCAGTCAGGGCTGTTGCGCCCCATAAGCATGACTTTGTCGCCTTTCCTTAAACCTGCATGCCTGAGATACGCAGCTTCATGACGGACAATCTCCAGAACCTCCCGGAATGTCAGGGAAATCTTCTCCCTTCCCCTGAAGACAGAGAACGCGACATTGTCACGGAATTTATCCTCTGAGACTTTCAGCATCTCCGGAAGAGTCGGCCATGTGCCTTTTACGATTCTTCCCCTGTATTCATCAAGTTCATCCCATGGGTGCTTGTCATCATATCTTCGCATATATTACGATTCTTTCCACACTGTGCGAACATAATCAACAAAGAAGCATCAGCTTCTTGCCGGTTAGGCATTCTCCAATTACATTTATCGTACAAAGGGGTAATAATGGACACAGATAATAACGCATTCACACCAGCAGAGGAGAAGGAGACAATCGAAAGAAGAACGATAGTGCTTCCTCTGCTTGAAAGGCCTCTTTTCCCGGAGACCTTCACTACCCTTCTGATCGGCAGGCCGCAGGATGTCCAGATAATCTCCAAGGTTCTGGAAGGAGATGGCTGTTTCGTTGCGCTGCTTCAGGATCAGAACAACGGCTACAAGGAAATAGGTACGCTGGCAAAGATATCAAGGTACATCAGGCTTCCCAACAACTGCATACATGTATTCGTCTCGACACTCCAGAGAGTGAAGGTGGAAAGTCTGGATATCGACGGGCAGATCACATACGCCCATCATATCCCATACCCAGACACTCCAGTGAAGAACGCGAAGGAAACAGCTTCTTATGTGAGGGTGCTGCGCGACACAGTCACGGCCCTGAGCCAGACCACGAACCTCTTCTCATTCGCGACAGAGGTGAATGTCTCCAATATCGATGATCCTTCCCTCCTCTCCTTCTATGCCGCCTCAGCAATCAATGCTCCGGGGCGTATGCTGCAGGAGATACTTGAGACAAGAAGCGCGAAGGACAGAATAGAGAAACTCCTCACATACATAGCTTCCGAGAAAGACATCATCGACAAAGAGAATGAGATCAAGCAGGAAATCTACGACAAGATCCGCAACCGCAACAGGGAGCAGCTCCTGCGGGAGCAGATCCGGGCTCTGAACAATGAGCTTTCCGAGCTCACCGGCACCAAGCAGGGTGAAGGAAAGGCAAGCAAGGGCGATGATCTCTGGACAAGGGCCAAGAACAAGAAGCTGCCCGAGGCATACCGCGCTCAGGTTGACAAGGAACTTGAGAAGCTCTCCGGGCTGGAGACGATGAATCCGGAGTACGCGATGACAAAGCTTTACATCGAGACGATACTCTCGCTTCCGTTCTCCTTTGAGGACAAGGCTCCTGATTACTCCATCAGCAAAGTGAAAAAGGTGCTTGAGCATGATCATTACGGCATGAAGGAAGTCAAGGAGAGGATAGTGGAATTCCTCGCCTCCCGCCTCAAAGCGGGAAACGGCAAAGGTGCCATAATCTGCCTTTCGGGTCCTCCGGGAGTCGGCAAGACGTCCATCGGCTACTCCATCGCCAGAGCTCTTGGAAAGAAGATTTTCCGCTTCAGCGTAGGAGGCATGAGGGATGAGGCTGAAATAAAGGGACACAGAAGGACATATGTCGGCGCCATGCCAGGAAAGATCATACAGGCGATGAAGACTGTAGGAGTCCCTGATCCCGTGATCCTCATCGATGAAATCGACAAGATGGGAGAATCATTCCAGGGCGATCCTGCATCCGCGCTTCTTGAGGTGCTCGATCCTGAGCAGAACACCAGCTTCCAGGATTTCTACATCGATCTGCCCTATGATCTTTCTGATGTCCTCTTCATCGTAACTGCGAATGACCCATCAAGGATTCCGGAGCCGCTTCTCGACAGAATGGAGATAATCGAGCTTTCAGGCTATACACCTGAAGAGAAGATCCACATCGGGCACGACTATCTGGTACCAAGGCTTCTGAAGAAGAATGGCCTGAACAGGAAGGAAATCCGATTCGACTCAAAGGCTCTCTCAATGATAGCAGAGGAATATGCAAGGGAAGCAGGCGTAAGGAATTACGAGAAATCTCTTGATAAAATCATGCGCAAGGTCGCGCTGGAGATACTGGAAAAGGGCGACGACATGAAGCTTCCTGTGTCAATCAGGGGGCGCAGCGTGGAGAAGTATCTTGGAAAACCTGTCTTCCCCGCCGATGATATCATCAGGGCCGACAAGCCGGGAACGGCTATCGGTCTTGCCTGGACAAGCATGGGAGGAGACGTGCTCCTCATCGAGGCTGAATCGATACCGATGAAGGGAGAGCTGAAAGTGACAGGTCAGCTGGGCTCCGTGATGCAGGAATCCGTATCCATCGCATGGTCGTCACTGAAGAAAGAAGCATACCTCAGAGGACTTGATCTGTCATTCTTCGATGATGAGACGGTGCACATACACATACCTGAAGGCGCAACGCCGAAAGACGGGCCATCAGCTGGTATCACGCTCTTCACGGCTCTCTGGTCCATGTTCCGCGACGAAACCATCAAACCAGGCCTTGCGATGACGGGAGAGCTTACCCTCACTGGGCGCGTGATGCCTATCGGCGGACTGAAGGAAAAGATTCTCGCAGCCAGACGCAACGGCATCAAGGAGATCATCATCCCTGAGCGTAACCGTACAGACCTTGATAAACTTGACGAGCAGGTGAAGGGAGATGTGGTATTCCACACCGTATCCGATATCTCAGAAGTCATCGCCATCGCGTTCCCCGAGGAAAGCTCGAAGAGGCTGGACAAAGCTATACTGAAGGCGCTGAAGGAAGAGAAACGCAAGAAAGCTGAAGAGGAGAAGGAGAAAGAGACTATGAGGCAGGCAGCTGCATTCGAGAAGGTGATGAGATGGCAATAGAGCTTCTATCTCCCGCGGGCAATTACGACAAGCTTGCGGCTGCTTTCAGCTACGGAGCCGATGCGGCGTACATGGGAATGACTGAGTTCTCCCTGCGCCGCAATGCCGGCAACTTCTCCGCTGAGGAAATCGAGAAAGTCAGGGAACTTAAGGAGAAGACGGGCAAGCGCATTTACTGCACGATGAACATACTCTTCCATCAGAGGGATATGGAACGCATACAGACCATGGCTGATGAAATACGGTCATGGCCTTTCGATGCGTTCATCATCTCCGACATCGGGCTTGTCCCTTTTCTGAGAAAGAACTTCCCGGAAAGGGAGCTTCATCTTTCCACACAGGCCTCATGCCTGAATTCGGAAAGCGTGAAGATGTACCGCGACATGGGTTTTTCACGCGTAATTCTTGGCAGGGAGGCCAGCATCGATGATATTAAGCGCATCAGGGATGCCGTGCCGGAGATGGAGCTTGAGGCGTTTGTCCATGGCGCAATGTGCATGGCATATTCCGGACGCTGCCTTCTTTCCGCCCACCTTGCAGGAAGGAGCGGCAACCAGGGGGATTGTTCCCATACATGCCGCTGGAACTATAAACTGCACTACGCTATCGAGGAAGAGGAGAGACCCGGAATCTACTATCCGATAAGCGAAGAAGACGGATATACGACAATCCTCTCATCGAAGGATCTCTGCATGATCGACCATGTAAAGGAACTGGAAGAAGCGGGACTCTCATCGCTGAAGATCGAGGGAAGGATGAAATCCATCTACTATGTCGCAGTTGTCACAAGGGCATACAGGAAGGCCCTGGACGATGCTGAGGATAAGGACCGCTACAAGAGGGATCTATTCGATGTCTCTCACAGGGAGTACACAACCGGATTCTTCTTCTCTTCCGGTCCAGTGGACGGAGAGACGGATGTATCACGTCCCACAAGCTATGGCTATGAGCGCAATTATCTCTTCCTCGGCATCGTCGGCAAAGAGAAGGAAAAAGGCGTATACGAGATTGATATCCGCAATCAGATAACGCCGGAAGGCCTGGAATTCATCGGGCCCGATGTCCCTCTTCTGACCGCTGCTGACATAACGCTTCTCGATGAGAACATGGAAGAGACAGGAAAGCTCGACCATGGGCATACAGGCTATATAAAGACAGCTTCCCCACTCAGGGAAGGGTATATCATCAGGAAGCTTTCAGCCTCCCCTATTGTCCAGTGAGGAAGATATGAGAAAAGCGATAACCATACTCATTCTCATCGTCTTTTCGCTCTCAGGTGCTGCTGCATATACCGATTCCTTTGCTGCTATGCAGTCCTCGCCTCTCTTCCTCAGTCTTCTTTATGTGGTAAAAAACGGAGGAGATGAGGCGGAGGCGGAAAAGGCTTATCAGGATTACATCCTCTCCACCTCCGATCCTGTGGCCCTATCGAGGGTTGAATACCACATGGTCAGATACTTCATGGATAAAGGCATGGAAGAAAACGCGGAGACTCATCTTGACAGACAGCTCACGATGCTTGAAGCTATCCCATCCGACACGCCGGACGTGCAGAAGCTGGCGGCTGAAGTCGATGCCACATCATCCGAATACTATGTCACAGGCAAACTGAAGGTAGGGATGGAGAACAACAAGCTTGTGAAGGAGATGTACAAAAAGTTCCCCGATGAATTCTATGCCGCGATACAGGAAGGATTCCGCCTTCTGTATGCGCCTCCTATCGCGGGCGGATCCGCGAAAAAGGCACTGAGGATATTCAACGATGTGGAAAAGAACCAGGAAGGTATTTCATATCTCGACCATTACTCACTGACCGTGGGAAAGGCAATGGCGCTTTCCAAGACAGGAGAGCATGAGGAGAGCGGTGAATACCTTGAAAAGGCGGAAAGAATCTATTCCTTCGATCCTGCCTTCGAGGAGATAAGGGAAAACAACAAAGAAGGCAGAAAGTGATTCAGGTTCAGGTTTCCATCCACCAGCTTGGAAAGCTTTCTTCCAAGGATTTTCAAATCTGCTGACACGGTGATATAATACTGCTCCGGGACAAAAGAGGAAGGGCTTTTGTCTCCCGGACTCCGGTTCTTGCCGGGATAATCTAAAAATAAGAGGAATAAGTGGAACTCTGGCTCAGCATCTACGCAGTGTTAATGGCAATACTCGGGCTTTATTCAGCTGTCAACATCACGCTGAATCTGCTCTATTTCAGGCGGCTTGGAAAAGTCAGCCGGAAGGATGAGGGTCCTCTTATCTCCATTGTGATTCCTGCCCGCAACGAGGAGAAGAACATCGGGAAGCTGCTTGATTCCCTCATCGTGCAGGATTACAGCAACATCGAGATCCTTGTCATCAATGACCAGAGCACGGACAGGACTGGGGAAATACTGGAAGAGTATGCCGCCAGAGACAGCCGTATCCGGATATTCGAGACGGAGAATGGAAAGAAGCTGAACAGCAACGGCAAGATCAACGCCCTTCTGCAGCTCATCCCGCACGCTACAGGTGAATACATCATCGCAACGGATGCCGACACCATCCATGCCCCGGACTGCGTATCCCATGCCTATTCCGTGATGAAAACCCATAATCTTGATATAATCTCAGGTTTCCCAAAGGAAATCTGCTCATCATATTTCGGCAGCATATGCATTTCAGCGATGATGCTCACATACGTCTTCGTTCCGCAATGGCTGGTTTACCGATTCCCTATTCCAGCTGCCACATTCGCAATCGGTCAGTTCATAATGATGAGAAAGGATGCATACGATGAAACCGGCGGCTATGACAGGCTCAGGAACGAGATATGTGACGATATCGGGATTGTGCGCCTTTTTGTCCGCTCAGGAAAGCGCTATGCATTCCTCGACATGTCATCACACTCATCATGTGTCATGTACAGGACAGGAAAGGAATCCTTCAACGGCATCGAGCGCTCGATAGCAGGGGTCATTCCCACGAAAGCCTCCCTTTTCATCCCCATTGCGATTATAGTCCTCCTGCTGCTTCATATAGCATTCTCACCAATCGCGGCTATCATGCTCCTTATCTTCAGTTTCTCTTCGAAAGCTATTCTCATGACAGCAGGTTCCATCCTGGTCATTGCGGCATGGTATGCAGGGTGCAAAAGCGCCAGATGGAGGAAACGCATATCGATAGCGTGTCCATTCACGATTCTTGTCATTGTGATCATGTATCTTCATAGCTTCCTGCGCAGCATCACAGGCAAAGGCTTCGAATGGAAGGGCCGGATTGTCGGTGGAAAATGAAATTTCAGCATAACCAATCTTTTTTTGTTGAAATTCATTCTTATTATGTTATCATCAAATAAATGAGCCATAGGGAGGTGGGTAGAATGTCAATCCACGAAGAGCTGCTTGCTCAGTTTGAGACTTATGTTGCGGAAAGCAACAGATTCGAGGCAAAAGGCGTAAAAGCTTCTGCAGCAAGGGCACGTAAAGCTCTGGCAGAAATCGCAAAACTCTGCAAAGAAAGAAGAAAGGAAATCCAGGAGTCAAAGACTGCTGATAACACCTGATTCGAACATTTTAATTAATTGTTTTCAAACAAAGCAGTTAAGACGATCGAAAGATCGTCTTTTCCTTTTTGGCATTATCTCTAGCCAAGTAAAGGCTACCATGCTATCATCAGCCTTGGCCCTGAGGTATCAGGAGACTTAACGAAACATAGGGGCTGGCATTGCCAGACAATTTAACTATGGAATAAAGGACCGGTAAGAGAGTGAACGAGAAGAACCTGACAAATGCATGGTTTATCGGGCGTCAGAATGACTTCGAGTCTTCTGCCAGAAGCTATCCGAGGAAATTCCCATTCGCACTGAAAAGCGCAAAGGGATCATGGGTCGAGGACGTAGAAGGAAACAGGTATCTGGATTTCCTTTGTGGCGCAGGAACGCTGGCATTAGGCCATAACGATGACGAGATCAGCAAGGCAATGATCGATCTCATTTCGTCAGGCTCACCTCTGCATACCCTGGATCTCACCACCCCTGTCAAGGACAGATACGTTGAAACCATCTTCTCGGTGCTTCCGAAGGAAATGCAGGGAAACGTGAAGATCCAGTTCTGTTCTCCCTCCGGTACCGATGCGGTGGATGCCGCGATCAAGCTCTGCAAGACCGCAACCGGAAGAGGAACGGTCATCGCATTCAGCGGAGGATACCACGGCATGGGTCACGGGGCGCTCTCGCTGACAGGAAACCTGAACGCGAAATCAAAGATACAGGGCCTTATGCCAGGTGTACAGTTCATGCCTTACCCTAACTCATACCGCTGTCCATTCGGCCTTGGAGGAGAGGCCGGAACTGCGGCTGCATGCGCTTACTTCGAAAGAGCTCTGAAGGATCCGGAAAGCGGCATCGCGAAACCTGCTGCTGTGATCATAGAACCGATCCAGGGCGAGGGCGGCGTAGTACCGACCCCTGCCCTATTCCTGCAGACAGTACGGCGCGTCACGAAAGAGCTGGATATTCCGATGATTGTCGATGAGATACAGTGCGGTATCGGCCGCAGCGGTGACATGTTCGCATTCCAGGAAAGCGGTATTATCCCGGATGTCATCCTGATGAGCAAAGCAATCGGCGGAAGCCAGCCGATGAGTGTTGTCGTATACAACAAGGATCTCGACAAATGGACAGCAGGTGCACATGCCGGAACGTTCAGAGGAAACCAGCTTGCGATGGCTGCGGGAACTGTCGTCCTCAAGAGAGTCTCGGATCCTTCATTCCTCAGCGAAGTCAGGAGGAAGGGAGAGAAAATCCGCCGAGCCCTTGAAAAACTGAAAGAAGAGGTCCAGATCATCGGTGACGTAAGAGGTCGTGGCCTCATGCAGGGAATAGAGTTCATCAATCCGCGCGGGGAGAAGGACATCATGGGTCATCCGGAGCCATCCGGCACAATCGCCGCAGAGGTTCAGAAGAGATGCTTTGAAAAACACCTCATCATGGAGAAAGGCGGAAGGAACGGCAGTGTCATGCGCTGCCTCTGCGCTCTTACCGTAACTGATGATGAGATAGATACGATGCTTTCGATTTTCTCGGATGTCGTCAGGGAAATCAGCAGTGAACTCAGATAATATCACAGTGCTTTCCTGCAGGAAGGAAGATAAGGCGGCTTTCAAGGCCGCCATCTCATCCACCGTTGAGGCTATTCTCGATTCAATCAGGGACGACTCTGCATTCTCGGGAATCGGGCCATTTGACCTGCGGGACGAAATCAGGGCATTGCCGCTACTGCCAGAGAACGGGGATGGATGGGAGACTGTTCTGGACTCCCTGAAAGAGACAGTCCTCCCCCACATGCTTCGTACATGGTCACCATCGTACATGCCGCATCTGCACTCACCTGCTCTGATCGAATCCATCGCGGCGGAACTCATCATCGCAGCATTCAACTCATCAATGGACAGCTGGGATCAGGGGCCTGCAGCCACAGAGCTGGAGGTCAGGGTTGTCAGCGAACTATGTTCACTCTTCGGATATGGAGAGGGTTCGGATGGGGTCTTCACATCAGGTGGAAGCCAGTCGAACATCTCCGCCTGCATCGCGCTGCGTGACCGTTTCATACAGGAAAGACTGGGATGGGATACTAAGAAGAAAGGCCTTCCTGATGATTACAGGAAGCTGCGGATTTATGTTTCGGAGATCTCGCACTTCTCCTTCGACAAAGCCGCACACATGATGGGGCTTGGCTATGATGCCGTGGTGAAGCTTCCTGTCGACAGCAGAGAAAGGATTGATGCCGCAAAGGCAGAGGAAATCATCCGGAAGGACAAGGAATCAGGCCTGCTGCCATTTCTCATCGCAGCGACAGTCGGCACGACGGATTTCGGCAGCATTGACAGCGTGGACGAGCTGAGGACGATTGCTGACAGGTACGGCATGTACCTTCACGCTGATGCGGCATATGGATCAGGTGCTGTCCTTTCATCATACAGCAGCAGGCTCGGCAACCTTTCACTTGCGGACTCAATCACAATCGACTTCCACAAGATGTTTCTTCTGCCAATCAGCGCCTCAGCCCTGATCGTCAGGGATGCAAGCATCCTCGATGCATTCCAGCTCCATGCTGATTACCTGAACAGGGAAGAGGATGAGGAAGACGGATACATCAACCTTGTCGGCAAGTCAATGCAGACAACAAGGCGCTTCGATGCTCTCAAGGTCTATGTCTCCTTCAGGATGAGAGGGAGGAATGGATACAGGAAGATCATGGACACAGCAATCGGCAACGCCTCATATTTCCATGAAAGGATAAAGAGTGACCCAGATTTCATCGCGCCGATCAAGCCAGAACTAAGCTCTGTTGTCTTTGCGCTCAAAGGCGGGGATGAGAGGAACAAAACCACAAGACGCCGGCTTCTCTCCGAGGGCATAGTCATCGGCCAGACAGTATTCAACGGGTCTGTAATGCTCAAATTCACGCTTCTCAATCCTGCCTTGACACATGAGCATATCGACATGCTGATCGAGAGAATCAAGAAAGCATAAGAGGAAAGGAATCATTCACAGGCTGGATGCAGCATTTTCAAAAGAAACCCTCCAAACTGGCTTCTGTCCAGCTTGAAGGGTTCTCATCGCACGGTTTGAGGCTTCTTTTTCAGAATGACTTCAGAAGCTCGATATGCTCCTTTGACTTCGCAATCTTATCCTCGAATTCAGCTTTCTTCGACTTCTCCTTCTCCACTGCTTCTGGCTTGGCATGGGAGATGAAGTTCTCATTCGAAAGCTTCTTCACAGAGCCCTCGAGAAGCTTCTCGTTCTTCTCGATCTCATTCTCAAGTCTTCTGATCTCAGCTTCGATGTCAATTGCCTCGCGTACGAACACGAATGCCTCAAAGCCAAGTCCTGTTGCGGGAAGCGCGCCCTTGACGTCCTCCGAGCCATCGGTATCGATGGAGACGGATGAAGCTGACATGAAAGAAGCAAGAAGCGATGCCTCCTCCTTCATGAAGGCGGCTGTCCTGCTGTCAGAAGATGTCCTGATTACGACACGGAGTTTCTTCTCCGGTGCAATCTGCAGATTGGAGCGAGCCGCGCGCACAAGCCTTGCAGCTTCCTGAAGGACTGAAACAAGCTCATCTGCCTCCTTATCCTCCAATGCGCTGTCATACTTCGGATAAGAAGAGGCAATGACATCACCGCTGTGATTCGGAAGCTTCTGATAAATCTCCTCTGTAATGAAAGAGAGGAATGGATGCATGAGTCTCATGCTCTTCTCAAGGATATCCATGAGAATCGAAACCTGCAGATCCTTCTCCTCATCGCTGCCATGAAGGAGCTTGCCCTTTGATGCCTCGATATACCAGTCGCAGAAATCATTCCAGAAGAATGAATAGATTGTCTGTGCAGCTTCGTTGAAGCGATAGCTCTCCATTGCGGTTGCTATCTCGGCAGCGGCGGCATTGAAGCGCGAGTAGATCCATCTGTCCATGATTGACAGCTTCTCACGCGGAATCTCCACGAGGTTCCTGCCCTCAAGATTCATAAGAAGGTATCTGGTAGCGTTCCATATCTTGTTGGCGAAACGTGAACCGAGACGGAAGGAATCCATATCAATCATGACATCCTGGCCCTGAGCCGCAAGATAGCAGAGCGTGAACTTCATTGCATCCGCGCCATACTTGTCAATGACTTCAATCGGGTCGATACCATTTCCAAGGGACTTCGACATCTTCCTGCCCTGGATGTCACGGACAAGTCCCGTGATGACGATATCGCGGAAAGGTGCCCTGCCAAGGAATTCCTCGGACGCCATGATCATCCTGGAAATCCAGAAGAAGATGATGTCATAAGCGGAAACAAGGGTGTTGGTTGGGAAGAACCTGTCCAGATCAGGAGTCTTTTCAGGCCATCCAAGCGTCGAGAACGGCCAGAGCCACGAAGAGAACCAGGTATCAAGGACATCCTCATCCTGCTTCAGATTGTGCCCATGGCACTCCGGACACTCATCAGGATCCGTGCGGGACACAATCATTTTCCCGCAGTCCTGGCAATACCACACAGGAATGCGGTGTCCCCACCACAGCTGCCTTGAAATGCACCAGTCACGGATGGTCTCCATCCAGTGCACATATGTATTCTCCCATCTTCTCGGATAGAAGACGATATCACCATTTCTCCATGCAGCAAGCGCCTTGTCAGCAAGGGATTTCATGCTTACGAACCACTGCTCTGAAAGATAAGGTTCCACCGTTGTATGACAGCGATAGCAGTGTCCAACATCATGGGCATGGTCTGTGACCTTGACAAGGTATCCGCCTTTCTCCAGATCCTCGACAACAAGCTTCCTTGCCTCTTCCGCCTGCATGCCCCTGTATTTCTCCGGCACGTTCTCATTGAGAGTTCCATCAGGGTTAAGGAGATTGATGGCCTCAAGACCATGCCTTCTGCCGCATTCCCAGTCGTTCGGATCATGTGCCGGTGTAATCTTGACCATACCGGTACCGAATTCCTTGTCAACGAAGCTGTCAGTGATGATTGGGATCCTTCTCTCCGTCAGTGGCAGCAGAAGCTCCTTGCCTACGATGGAAGTATATCTCTCGTCGTCAGGATTGACGGCAACCGCGACATCCCCGAACATCGTCTCCGGACGTGTCGTCGCCACCGTGATGAACCCGGATCCATCAGCATAAGGATACCTTACATCATAAAGCTTTCCGGGGACATTCTCATATTCCACCTCGTCATCAGCAAGCGCAGTACCGCACTTGGGACAATAATTCACAAGATATTTGCCTTTGTAGATGAGGCCGCGCTCATAAAGCGTGACAAAGGCCTCGCGGACTGCACGGGAAAGCCCCTCGTCCATCGTGAAGCGTTCCCTGTCCCAGTCGCAGGAACAGCCCATCTTCTCAAGCTGGTTCTTGATGATATCGTGATGCTTTTCCTTGACAGCCCAGGTGCGCTCAACGAATTTCTCACGTCCGAGATCCTGGCGTCTCAGCCCTTCTTTCTGCAGCTGGCGCTCGACAACATTCTGCGTGGCGATACCGGCGTGATCGGTACCAGGCACCCAGAGCGTCGGACGGCCAAGCATCCTGTGATACCTTACGATGATATCCTGCAGGCTGTTGTTCAGGGCATGGCCCATGTGAAGGATTCCCGTTACGTTGGGAGGCGGCATGACCACTGAGAAATGCTCTTTATCAGAAGAAACAGGCGCGAATTCCTTCTTCGCCTTCCATTCCCTGTATATTCTCTCCTCGAAATCCTTTGGATCGTAGTTACGGGACAATTCAACTGCTTTCATAATGCTGCTTCCGCCTCCATGACGACTCAAGGAGTGTATCAGATATAAGGAAATGCAACAACAGAGAAAGATGGAGGGAAAAAAACTGTGAATGATATGCAAATGCGATTATAATCATTTTCTGTTGGGAGGAAATATGAAGAAGATACTCTTCGCAGCTTCAGAATGCGTTCCATTCGTTAAGACAGGAGGACTGGCAGATGTGGTAGGCAGTCTTCCCCAGGCATTCGACAAGAATGAATACGATATAAGGGTGATCATACCGAACTATCACGCCATAAAGCCGGAATGGAGGGAGAAGATGGAATGCATCTACTACTTCCAGATGGATAACAGGATATATGTGGGAGTTCACCGGCTCGAGCACGATGGCATCACGTATTATTTCATCGATAATGAGCAGTATTTCGGAGGGCTTGTTCCATATTATGATCTCTATCAGGATCTGGAGCGCTTCGCATATTTCTCCAAAGCCGTGCTGTCAGCACTGCCGCTGATCGGATTCAGGCCTGACATCATCCACTGCCATGACTGGCAGACATCCC
Organism: uncultured Spirochaetales bacterium; assembly: GCA_949295505.1. Lineage (GTDB taxonomy): Bacteria > Spirochaetota > Spirochaetia > Sphaerochaetales > Sphaerochaetaceae > Ornithospirochaeta. The sequence goes on from CASFLH010000011.1 coordinate 13,552, forward strand.
TGATTCCTGTCTATCTGAATACCGTCTTCCAGGGCGATCCGTTCTTCCGCGGAATCAGGACCATATTCACCATCCACAATATCCGCTTCAAAGGAGAATGGGATGTCGGACATATCAGATGGGTATCAGCGCTTCCTGATGAGGTATTTGAGCCTGGACTGCTCGTAAGCCCATACCAGGACAGATCGATACCGAAGAATGACTGGAACTGCACGATGATGCGGGGCGGCCTCGTATACTCCGACTACATCACAACCGTAAGCAACAGCTATGCCTGGGAAATCCAGACACCCGAGTTCGGGGAGGGACTGGAAGATATCCTTAAATGGAGACATGAGCGGCTCTGGGGCATCATAAATGGAATCGACTACAAAGCATGGAATCCGGCTACTGACAAGAATATCGAGAACAAGTACTCGGCAAAGGACCGCAAGAGCAAGAGGAAAAAGAACAAGGCTGCGCTGCAGAAGGAACTCGGGCTTCCGGAGAATCCTGATGTGCTTACCCTTGCCATCGTGTCCCGTCTCACGGACCAGAAGGGCCTCGATATCATTGATCAGGTGATGGATCAGATTCTCTCGCTGAATGTGAATCTCATCGTACTTGGCACAGGCGAGAACTACTACGAGAACATGTTCAGGTATTACCAGGGCAAATACCCCGATAAAGTCAGGGCAATCATTGCCTATTCCGATCCGCTTGCCCACAGGATCTATGCAGGAGCTGACGCCATTCTCGTTCCTTCTGCATTCGAGCCTTGCGGCTTGACACAGCTCATTGCCCTTCGCTATGGAATGATTCCTATTGTCCACGAAATCGGAGGCCTGAAAGATACCGTCAAGCCGTTCAACGAATATGAGGACAGCGGCACCGGATTCTCATTCCACAACTATTCCGGCGGGGATCTCCTTGACAGGGTCAAACATGCCGAATGGATCTGGTACAGCAGGCATGAGCTCTGGGATCATATGCAGAAGCGCGGAATGGAGGAAGACTGGTCGTGGAAGAAATCCGCAGAGATCTATAAGGATCTCTACTCAAGGATGTGATGCGTTACGCCTTTCTTATCATGGGACCGTACGATCCGCAAATGGATGACGTACGGTTTTCCCATCCGCCTGTCACGAGGATGATAGGCGTCCCAGACATACAAAGCGCGGAGAAAGCCGCAGCGGAGCTTAGGGAAGAAGGATACGATGCCATCGAGCTCTGCGGAGCTTTCGGGGAAGAAGGCGCGAAGAGAATCATCGAGGCAACTGGACACGCGGTGGCGGTAGGATTCGTCACGCATTTTCCCGAAGATGATGGGCTTTTCATGAAGGTCTTCGGCTGAAAAAAAAGATGGCAGGCTTTATAACCTGCCAATCCCATCTCCAATCCCCAATGGCAATGCTTTATTCTGCCTCCGCCTCTGCTGGAACAGCAGTTTCAAGCGGTTGCAGGCCTTTTATCGAAATATCGACATTATAGCCTTTGCTATCCAGATACTGCAGGATCTCTTCAAGCGTGTAATTCTCCAGACCCGCCGTATCTGACACATAATGGACATTCGTGCTGTCCGCCTGAAGCGCGAATGACGGAAGGATATCTTCTGTCTGCTCTGCGGATGTACCGAAGAACATGAATCCTCCAATGAAGATAAAGACAACCGCTGCCGCCGCCGTTATAAGCGACGGCAACGATATCTCCAGGCGTCTGCGGATAAAGCTGACCTTGTTTCCACTCTGGAAATACTTCTTATCAAGGAGGGAGAATATCCTGTCCTTATTCCGCATCAACTGCTCCTCCGGGAACGCTGCGGACAGGATTCTCCTGTCAAGTGATTTCATATCATCCAGGTGCTTGCGGCAAGCCGCACAGTGCTCAAGATGCTCTTCCACCTGAGTCCTGTATGGCTCTGGAAGCTCACCATCGAGATAAGCTGACAGCATCTGCGAATCAATACACATCCCTATCCTCCGTTAAAAGGGCCTCTTCAAGCTTCTTTCTGGCCCGGTAAACCCTCACCTTCACATTAGTCTCGGAAATGCCAAGCACCTTTGCTATCGCCTTATAATCCAGACCGGAATACTCCTTCAGCTGTATCACCAGCCTCAGATTCTCCGGCAGACTCTCAATAGCGCTTCTCACAGCCCTCCGCTCATCTGCCTCGACAGCTGCCTGAGCAGCGTCACGCATATCAACGGAGACTGAGGGATTATGCCTGGCCTTCTCCACCATCTCAATCTCACGCTTGTTGCGCCTTATGTGATTCAGCGCAAGATTCTTGGCTACCCTTATCAGCCAGTACTTAGCATCATCAGCACTCGGGAAGGTCATGTTCTTAACATAGAACCTCTCAAATGCCTCCTGCGTGAGATCCTCCGCGATTTCAATGTTGTATACGATGTGCATGGTCACCTGCATTATCAGATGATAATTCTCATCGTAGATGCGCCTGAAATCATCACGGTCAGTGCTCTTTATCTCCATCTTATTAACACTCAGCTCCTGAAAAGGTTACACAATTCTTTCAAGAACAGCGCCGGAAGGCGTGTCCTTGACATTGAACCCACGCTTTCTCAGCTCATCACGGATCTCATCAGCCCTTCTGAAATCCTTTGCCTTCTTGGCCGCGGTGCGCTCTTCAAGCAGCCTGAGATCTTCTTCCGAGCCTACAGCTTCGCTCTTCGAGGCCTCTGCCTCACTGAGCTTCAGGCCGAAGATCCTGTCCATATGGTACGCGGCTGCCAGCTTATCAGAAGCCGGAACGCTGCCGTCTTTGACCATCTTCCAGAGTATGGACATCGCCTGTGGCGCACCAAGATCATTCTCCATAGCCTCGTCGAATGCCTTCATATATCCTGCGGCAAGTTCACCAGGCTCGGAAGAGGGTTCCGCTTCAGCCTTGCACTGAGCGATTCTCTCCATAAGCCCCTGCCTTGCCGCCCTTGCGGCGTCAAGCGCCTCATATGAGAACCTCAGCTGGCTTCTATAATGCCCGGAAAGGCAGAAATAGCGGTAATCAAGGGCATCGTATCCCTTCTCCTCTAGGACAGGAAGCGTAACAAAACCACCTGATGATTTCGACATCTTGGCATTGCCCATCAGCAGGAACTCACCATGGCACCAGTAATTGACCCATGTCTTCCCTGTCGCGGCCTCAGACTGCGCAATCTCATTAGTGTGATGCACTGGGATGGCATCGATACCTCCGCAGTGTATGTCAAAATGCTCGCCGAGATACTTCATCGACATCGCAGAGCATTCAATATGCCATCCTGGATAGCCTCTTCCCCATGGGGAATCCCATGTCATTGCCTGTCCTGCGAATTTCGAATTCGTGAACCACAGAACGAAATCCTTCGGATTGCGCTTGTTGGAATCAATCTCGATTCTGGCACCGCTTCTGAGATCATCGATATTGAGCTTCGCAAGTTTTCCGTAATCATCGATAGAATCAATGGAGAAATAGACGTTTCCTCCCGCTGTGTAGGTATGACCTCCATCTTCCAGACGTTTTATGAGATCGATCATATCCTGGATATGGTCAGTTGCCTTGCAGACGATATCAGGTCTGATGATATCCAGCGCCTCCTCATCACGGAAGAAGGCCTTTGTATAGAATTCGGCTATATCCCAGACGCTTCTGCCCGTTTCCCTGGCCGTCTTCTCCATCTTGTCTTCTCCGTCATCGCCATCTCCGGTAAGGTGCCCGACATCTGTTATATTCATCACATGCCTGACTTCATAGCCTGCATTCTCAAGCGTACGCTTCAGGACATCCTCAAATATATATGTTCTGAGATTTCCGATATGCGCATAGTTATAGACCGTAGGGCCGCAGCAGTACATCGAGACATGACCCGGAACGATAGGAACAAAATCCTCGATACACCTCGACATTGTGTTATATAGCTTCATAAAGCCCTCCTGTATTCTGTCATAATATTCCGAATCGCCTGTCAATCTCAAGAAGAGGAACATACAGGCTTTTTCTGCTAGAATCATCATATGGCGATTGAGAGACAGGGACTGAGCAATCTGGTTCTTACGGAAGGAATGGACATGAGAAGGCACTCATCTTTCTCGACAGGAGGGAAAGCTGAATACTACGCTGAGCCAAGAAGCGTCTTTGACTGTCTTATTGCACTTGAAACAGCCTACAGGAAGAATCTGAGCATCACGGTAATCGGGGCAGGAACCCATGTGCTGGTATCGGACAGCGGTATCCCTGGCCTCGTGATATCCACAGCGAGCATGAGGGGGATGTCCATCAAAGGCAATCTGCTTATCGCGTCAGCAGGGGAAACACTGGACAACATAATAAATATCGCAATCGAGCACAACCTGACAGGCCTGGAGGAAATAGCGGGAATACCCGGCACAATCGCAGGCGCAGTCTCCGTGAACGCCTCCGCAAACGGCAGCGCCATATCGGATTTCTTCTTCTATGCGGATTACATAACACCCGACGGGAAGATACACAGGCGTCCGGGCTTCCATGATTCCTTCAGAAAGCAGAAAAGCCCATTTTTAAGCAGTGACCTGATCATCTCCGTCGCCCTCCGCCTCACACCTTCGAGGGCCTCAGCGGAAGCAAGGGTCAGGAAAGAGAGATTTGTCGAGATGATGTACATCCCGCCGTGCAGGAGATTCTCCGGTGAGATATTCCGCGACCCGGCAGAGATGAAGGCTGATGAGACCATACGCCTTGCAGGCCTCACTGGCCCCAATGGAAGCAGAGCGGAATTCTCTGAGTACCAGCCCAATTCAATACTCACATACCCAGGATGCACCTCGGACGAGATATACCATCTCATCAGGATGGGAGAGGAACGGGTCAGGGAAAAGCTCGGGATCAGGCTTGAACGGTCCATCACGCTTCTCGGGGAATTCACAGATCCGCTCTGAGATGCAGATCAAAAGAGCCATCTCCTCCTATCATCATACGGATGGAAAATGAGTCTCCCGAGACAGAGGGGGAAAAACCAATGAAGGGAATGCCGTTTTCATATCCGGCTGTGAAGTCCCCTGCGCGGAGGATGATGAAAATCCCCTCCTCAGTATCATACCCTGCTTCAACCTGCTTCCATGAAAAAGAGAATCTCTCGCGATGCACCCTCTTCCCTCTTCTCGTGAACGCCGTCTCCATTTCGGAACGGAACTCGATGTCCCCGAATTCAAGCAAGGACAATGCATATGCATCCTTCCTGCGGTAATCATCGCTGAAGACAGGGACATCCCCTGAGGAAAAGGAGAACATGAAAAGATAACCTTGCTCACCGAAGCTTCCACGGATACCGAATACCGGACTGAAGCTGTCCTGCAAGGCAATAAGCGAACCAATGGAAACTGAAAAAGAATAATCATCTATGGAGAAGCCTGCCGAAAGGAAGCTGCGGCTTCCGACCTCCGCTGCATACGACATAAGCGCTGTCAACCGAAATGCACCTGGAGAAAGGTCAAAGCCCGCATAGACTGTGGTGAATTCCTGGCTCTCTCCGGCATCATAGTGAAAGCCTCTTCCACCTCCATCACCATACACGGCCATCATCGCGGCCTCCACCCACTCTCCTGAGAATGAAATCCCCGCAAGGGGTCTCTCGTCTACGGAGAAAATTATCCCCATTCGTTCATAATCAAGAACAAAGCCGTTCCAGCCTTCACCATTGCCCGGCCTCGTCACGTAAGGGCGCAGCGACAGATTCACGCCATGCGGATTGCTGAATGTCTTCACCATGCCCTTCTCCCCGATTTCACCGAAGGACAGGGAGCCAATGCTGAACCATGCACGTCCAGAAGACAGTCCAAACGAAGCTAGTTCCGAACTCAGGGTTCCTCTGCCAGAAGATACCACGAGTCCTGTTCCGGCAAGGTCTGCAAGCAGCAAGAGGGAAATAACCACAAGAAGAACTTTTCTCATATCATGTATACGCTCCGGGCGGAGCTCTGTGTCAGGAACGAAGTCAAAATAAAAGGAATTCGTTTTATGATAGTGACTTTCCCATCATTTTCTGATACCTTTCCCTGCTGTAAATCAGGAGAATATAGAAAATATGGTTATACTTACTCTGAACTGCGGCAGCTCATCTGCCAAGTACCAGGTCTATGACTGGGAGCAGAAGGATGTGCTCTCTGTCGGTGTTGTTGAACGCATTGGTCTTGAATACTCCACAATCGAGCAGAAATCAATCGGCAAGGAGACATATCAGGAACGTTTTGTCTCCCCAACACACAAGGAAGCCATTGAGCTCATCCTCAAGATGCTTGTCGATGAGAAATACGGCTGTATCAAGTCCCTTTCCGAAATCGGAGCTGTAGGTCACCGCGTACTTCATGGTGGTGAGCTTTTCAAGAAGTCAACGCTTGTTACAGACGAAGTCGTCAAGGAGCTTAAGGAACTCATTCCGCTTGGACCGCTTCACATGCCGGCAAACATCATGGGCATTGAGGCTGCAAGAAAGCTGATGCCGAATGTGCCACACGCAATCGTCATGGACACTGCATTCCATCAGACAATGCCGGAAGAGGCTTTCATGTATGCAGTTCCATATGAGTGGTATACGAAATACAATGTGCGCCGCTATGGCTTCCATGGCACAAGCCACCTTTACTGCGCTAAGCGTGCCGCCCTCCTTCTCGGCAAGGAGAACAAGGATACGAATGTCATCATCCTCCATATCGGCAATGGCGCTTCCGCATGCGCTGTCAAGAATGGCGTCTGCGTTGAGACATCCATGGGTCTTACCCCGCTCGAGGGCCTTGTCATGGGATCAAGATCAGGCGACATAGATCCGGCAATCATCCCTTACATCTGCAACAACACAGGACTTACTGCCAGTGAGATGGACACATATCTCAATAAGAAGTCAGGTCTTGTGGGAATCTGCGGAATGTCTGACAGACGCGACGTACACGAGGCCGCAATGAATGGCAACGAGAAGGCAATGCTCGGCGTCAATATGGAAATCCATAGGATCAAGAAGTATATCGGTGCATACGCAGCCCTTCTTGGCAGGGTTGACGCCATTGTCTTCACAGCGGGTGTAGGCGAGATGGGCGAACATATCAGATATGGCTCATGCGAAGGCCTCGAGAACCTTGGAATAATGATTGACAAGGAGAAGAACGACCTTTCACACTGCCGCAATGCCGAAACATGCATCTCAAAGGATGAGAGCCCTGTAAAGATCTTCGTCATACCGACCGATGAGGAGCTTGTCATGACAGAGGACGCGCATGCGCTCATGGATGGCACCTATGATATCCATACAAACTTCCACTATACCTTCGAGAGCCCGGACTACGTGAACAAAGCACGTGCTCGCGCCCTCAAGGAGCAGCTGAAGAAGAAGCCAGAGCTTGAGAGGATTATCGCGATTCCACCAGCAAAGACATCCTGCTCAGTCAAAGGCTGCTGAAAGCACGAGGCCCTGATGGGCCTCTTTTCATGTGCTTTCATTTTTATTATTTACATTATTATAATCCGAAATCGGAATTTAGATTCAATATATGACAACTAATTCGGACTGAAGCGTATATTAGGTATGACAGAAGAAAGGAAAATGCTGAAAGAACGCTTCGGGGTGTCATATCTCAGACCGTATCAGGAACTGACAATAGCCCACATCATGGAAGCCCGTAATAAAGGTACAGGGAGAATCCTATGCTGTCTGCCTACCGGAAGCGGCAAATCGCTATGCTTCATGTATCCGATTGCAGTCCTGAAAAAACGTTGCATCCTCATCTATCCACTCCTCTCGCTGATGAATGATCAGGCTATGCGTTTCTCTAGAGCTTGAATACCATTTTTTGTGCTTCGCGGAGGTATGGAATGGGAAGACAGACAGAAAACATTGGAAGGAATACGTAGAGACAGCAGTGCCGCTATCATCACAAATCCTGAGATGCTTCTCGCGATGGCGAGGCGTGGCGAGCTTTCAGCATTCGGGGAGACGGAGCTTCTTGTCATTGATGAGGCGCATACTGCCGTGACATGGGGAGACAGCTTCCGTCCCTCGTATTCATCGCTTCCAGATCTCATTGAGGCAATTAATCCCCATTCAGTGCTGGCATTCACGGCAACCATGGACGAGAGGATTGAACGCGGGATTATAAGAAGAATCTTCTCAGGAAAGCAGCCTCGCATTGTAAGAGGAAGCAGCGACAGGGAGAATATTTTCTACCATGCGATAAGAAGCCTTTCAAAAATCCATGATGCAGCTAGGATACTTACCCCGCTCTCATCACGTCCTGCTGTCATATTCTGCCGCTCAAGGTTCCTTGCCGAGGAGACAGCGAGGAGGCTTGAACCCTGCTTTGATATACGTCCTTACCATGCGGGACTTAAGAAGAGCAGGAAAAATGAGCTAGAGAGATGGTTCCTGGGCTCGGGAAGCGGCGTACTCTCTGCAACGTCAGCTTATGGGCTTGGCGTGGACAAGGGCAACATACGCACAGTGATACATCTCTCGCTACCCTCCTCTGCCGCTGATTTCCTTCAGGAATCAGGGCGTGGCGGAAGAGATGGGAAAAGAATGGATTCATACGTACTGTATGGTCAGGATGAGCACACGGAGGTCGAAAGCATATTCACCTCAGGGCACTGCATACGCACAGGACTTCTCAATGCGATGGGGGAAGAGCCGGAAAGCGATCACTGCCTCTCCTGCTCCTCTTGCATGGACGACGGGTACATCAGAGCCGGAGAAGAAGAGATTATCAAATGGGTACGCTTCCACCCCTTCTCGAAGCCAGAAAGCCTAGCAGAATGCCTTTCCAGTCCATCAGTTTTCAGCAAGCACCATCTCAGTGGCTGGTCAAAAGAGGAGATAACCGCAGCTTCTGACATTCTCTGTGAAGAAAAACAGATCAGAAAGATATGGGGACGATTGTTTGTGTTTTAATAATTCCACTCAGATGCTAGAATCATGCAAAAAGGAGTTTCAGATGATATCCGATCTTCACAGAGTTTATCCCGACCTCTACGGCAGGGAATATGATGAAAAGGAAATGGACAGCCGTTTCTCCCACCTTCTGGAAAAGCATAAGGAGCTTTTTGGCAGAAGCGACGCCGCTATATTCTCTGCTGCGGGCAGAACAGAAATCGGTGGGAACCACACAGATCATAACCTTGGGAAAGTAATCGGAGGATCCGTGAACCTCGATACCATCGGAGCTGTCTCAAAGCGCAGCGATAACCGCGTCATCATCGCCAGCGAGGGTTTTCCTGTCGTTGACGTTGACATCTCGGATCTGAGCGTCAGGGAAGGCGAGAAGAATGGGACGGACAGTCTTGTAAGAGGAATCGCAAAAGCCTTCAAGGAAAGAGGCATTGAGGTAAGTGGATGGGAAGCGAATACCACGACTCGTGTCCTTGGGGGATCCGGACTTTCCTCATCCGCAGCGATAGAAGTGCTTATCGCAGAGATTTTCAACAGTCTCTGCAATGAGGACAGGCTTGACCCAATAGAGCTGGCAAAGATCGGAAAGTACGCGGAAAATGTCTACTTTGGGAAGCCGTCAGGACTCCTGGACCAGGCATGCTGCGCCCATGGCGGTATAGTCGGTATCGACTTCAAAGACAATGATAATCCTGAGATCACACCGATTGATATATCCTTTGAGGATTACGGCTATGCGATGATCATCACCGACACAAGAGGTTCGCATGCGGATCTCACAGGCGAATACGCGGCAGTTCCTCCGGAGATGAGGGAAGTGGCGGCTTTCTATGGCAAGCAGAACCTGCGGGAAGTCTCCTTCCAGGATTTCATCCGCGACATGAAGGCTATCAGGGATAAGATCGGCAATGACAGAGCACTTCTGAGGGCTTACCATTTCTTCACGGAAAATCAGAGAGTCGATTTCATGCTCCAGACACTTAAGGAAGGAGACATAGATGGATTCCTGGCATTTGTCACAGAGTCCGGAAACAGCTCGTTCCGCTTCCTCCAGAATGTCTATCCATCATCATCGCCCCGTGACCAGGGACTTTCCCTCGCAATCGCGCTCTCAGAAGAGATACTGCAGGGCGAAGGCGCTGTGAGAGTTCACGGAGGAGGATTTGCAGGCACAATCCAGGCCTACGTCCCCGTAGGAATGACAGAGCGCTATATAAGCGGAATGGAAGGGCTTTTCGGCCCCGGATGCTCAATGCGCATCGCAATCCGCCGCCGCCCGGTATCAAGATTGATCTGACCCCTTCTCAGAAGGGCAGAGGCAAGTTATACTCCCTCTCGTGAAAGCACGTACTATCAACAGCAACGGAATCACGGAGGGAGTTATCTGGCAGCAGCTGCTCGCCTTCTTCTTCCCGATCCTATTCGGTACATTTTTCCAGCAGCTGTACAATACAGCTGATGCTATCATCGTTGGGCAGTTTCTTGGAAAGGAAGCCCTTGCAGCTGTTGGCGGAGGCACTGGCACTGCCATAAACCTGCTGATAGGTTTCTTCACAGGCCTTGCATCTGGCGCGACGGTAATAATCTCCCAGCACTATGGAGCAAAGAATGAAGAGAGGGTTTCAGCCTCGATACATACAGCTATTGCCCTTGCTCTTGCAGGAGGTCTCATCATCTCCGTTCTGGGTTATGTTTTCACGCGTCCTCTGCTTGAGCTGATAGGAACACCGGATGATGTTCTTCCGCTTGCAGTCACGTACATGCAGATTTATTTCCTGGGAGGAATCCCTGTAGTCATGTACAACATGGGGGCTGGCATCTTCCGTGCAATGGGAGACAGCAGAAGCCCGTTTTATTTCCTCATAGCAAGCTGTCTGACGAATATCGTGCTGGACCTTCTCTTCGTAGGCGTATTCGGCATGAATGTCGAAGGTGCGGCAATCGCAACCGTCATATCCCAGGTTCTTTCCATGGTGCTGATCTTTGTCACGCTGATGAGGCGGAAAGATTCTGCCAGACTGAGGATCCGCAGTATCGCATTCGACAGAACGCTTCTGCGTCAGATGCTGATGATCGGCTTCCCCGCCGGCATCCAGTCCATCATGTATACCATCTCAAATCTCATCATCCAGGCAGCAATCAACCAATACGGTACGGACACTGCAGCGGCGTGGGCAGGATGGTCAAAGCTGGATCAGATCTTCTGGATGTTCATCAATGCATTCAGCATCGCCATCACGACATTCGTGGGACAGAATTACGGAGCAGGAAAGGTGGACAGGGCAATGAAAGGCGTGAAGACCGTAACAATCATGTCCATCATATCAACGCTGGTGATAGAAGCCGGATACTTCCTCGTCGGACGCTACGGTCTCATGCTATTCATCACAGACAGCGAGGTTCTCGAGATCGGCGTCTCCATTATGCACTACATAGTCCCATGGTACATCACATATATTGCCATCGAGCTTCTCTCCGGAGCGATAAGAGGTGTCGGAAAATCTCTGGTCCCGACGCTCATCTCCGTTTTCGGGATCTGCGTGCTGCGCGTGATCTGGATATATATATCACCGCTCATCAGCCCGACACTCTTCGGAATTCTCTTCTCCTATCCGTTCTCATGGGTTGTCACATCCATGCTCTTCATCATCTATTACTACAAAGGCAATATCTACGATTCCCGGAAAAAGCACTGAGAAAACAAGAGCCTGCTCCTGACGAGGAACAGGCTCATTGCTTCATTCCGCGTTCAGCTGAAAAGCAGATGATAATCAGCTGGGATTTCCACCGATGACGGCGTCTTATGCATGATCTCATAGAGATTCTTCGGTATCGCGATTTCCCTTCCGATCAGCGGCTCGACAATATCATTGAATTTAGCGGGATGCGCTGTAGAGACCACTACGGAATACGGCTCAGCGACATGATCCCTTCTCACCCGTTCTCCGCATGCCGTATGAGGACAGATTACATATCCTGATTCATCATAGACTTCCTTGATTGTCTTCCTGATCTCATCATCCGTCACTGAATAAGCGGATACATTGTCACGGAATGCCTCGATATCAGGGAACATGGCAAAAAGTCTCTCGATATTCGAAGGCGCGCCAACATCCATCGCGTTGGCAAGTGTCTTCAAAGAAGGTCTCGGTTCATACTTTCCTGTCTCAAGGTAGTCGGTAATCGGACGATTAGCATTGCACGCGAGGACAATACGCTTTATGGGAGCACCCATCGCTTTTGCCCAGTATGCGCCCGTTGCGTTTCCGACATTGCCTGATGGGATGACAAATACAGCTTCCTCCCCGTATTTCAGCTGGTAAATCGAAGAGGCATAGACGTAGTAAGCCATCTGAGGAAGCAACCGCCCGAGATTGATTGAATTAGCGCTGGAAAGTCCCTTGAGATCAGGATCCATGAAGGCTTCCTTTACCATTCTCTGGCAGTCATCGAATGAGCCATCGACTTCATAGCTGGAGACATTGCCATCCCACCCGGTGAGCTGCATGCGCTGTCTCTCGGCAACCCTTCCCTTGGGAAACAGGACCTTCACTGCAAGGTGATTCCTGCCATGGAATGCCGACGCGACAGCCCCTCCGGTATCACCGGATGTTGCAACAAGGATCGTCAGATCCTCATTTCTCTTCTCAAGAAGCTTCTCCATGGAAAAGGCAAGGAATCTGGCGCCGAAATCCTTGAACGCCGCAGTAGGCCCGAAATAGAGCTCTAGCGTGTCCTTGCCACCTTCGCTATGGAATGGGACGGGAAAACTGAACGCACTGCGGCAGATCTCCTCGAGGTCTCCCTCAAGCTCATCACCTTCAAAATAAGGGATGAGGGCCTGATACATCGCATACCATGCGCCCCTTTCAAGAGTGAATGAATCAGGAAGGCATGGAATGCTTTCCGGCATAAAGAGGCCCCCATCCGGAGCAAGTCCCTTAAGTATTGCGTCAGAAGCGGAAAACCACTCGCCGCCTTCTGCTCTCGTCGAAATGAATCTCATGTTTCCTCCTTATACCTTTGATCCGAGGTAGGCGCTCAGACGGAGGATATCCGCAAAAACACCACCCGCAGTCACCTCAGGGCCAGCCCCCGGTCCTTTGATCACCAATGGCTGGCTGTCATATCTTGCTGTCCTGAAGGAAATGACATTATCCGTTCCCTTCGCCTGCGAGAAAGGATGATCCTCAGGATACTCCTTGAGAGCGACGGAGCATACGCCATCCTCCACTTTGCCGACATAGCGGAGTCTCATTCCCTTAGCCTTGGCGGCATTATAAAGCGAAAGCATATGCTCATCCATATCGCTGAGACCTGCAAGGAAATCATCAAGGGAAAGATCCCTCATGCTCTCTGGCACAAGCGATTCAACAGCGATATCAGCAGTCTCGGTCGTGTATCCAAGCTCGCGGGCAAGAATGACAGTCTTTCTGGCAACATCCATCCCGGAAAGATCATCTCTCGGATCCGGCTCCGTATAACCAAGGCTCCTAGCCTTCTTAACAAGTTCGGAGAACGGCACGCTGCCGTCATATTCCGAGAACAGCCAGCAAAGCGTACCTGATACCATTCCTTCCACGCTTATCACCCTGTCTCCGGTTTCACGGAGATCCTTCAGGGTGCATATCACAGGAAGTCCTGCACCTACGGTTGTCTCATAGAGGAACTTCCGACCGGTCTTCCTGGTGCTTTCCATAAGCTCCCGGTAATAGCTGTACGGGCCTGCCCCAGCTTTCTTATTGGGAGTGATCACATGGAAACCGTTGTTGATCAGCTTCACATACTGCATTGCCCTCGACTCAGAGGACGTGCAGTCGATTATGACTTTATGAGGATAGTACTGTGCGGCAATGTGGGAAAGGAAGATTGACTCATTGTATGCAATCGCCTCCTTCCGGAACTTTTCCCTCCATGAGGAAAGCTCGATGCCCTCTTCTGAAAGCAGCATCTTCTTCGAAGTGGCGATGCCGCGCACTCTGATATCGAGATCAAACTCTCTTCTGAGCCTGTCACTCTCTGCTGAAAGCTGGTCAAGGAGTGTTCCTCCGATATTCCCTGGTCCGAAGAGACCGACAGAGAGAGTCTGCTGGGAAAGGAAGAAGACGGAATGGAGCGCCCTCAGAGCCCTGCCGCTCTCATCTGCCTTGATAACGGCGCTGATATTCCTCTCGGAAGATCCCTGCGCGATGGCGCGCACGTTGATTCCTGCCCTACCTAGGGAGGAGAGGAACGCACCGGCAGTACCCGTATGCCCGGGCATTCCCTCGCCGACAGCTGCGATAATCGCGAGATCTGTCTCCGAATCGATGGCAGAGATTCCTTTTTCCGCGATCTCATGTGAGAATTCAGCTTTTATCGTGCGGACAGCCTCGGAAGCCTGACGCTGAGGGACGCAGAAGCAGATGGAATACTCAGAGGATGCCTGTGATATGAGGATCACTGAAATACGCTCGTTCCTGAGCGCCGTGAAAAGCCTTGAGGAGAATCCGGGAACACCGGACATGCCGGAACCTTCAACATTGATCATCGCAACGCTGCGCACAACAGAGAATGCTTTTACAAGCAGCCCATCATCAACAGCTTTCCCTGTTATCTCAGTGCCTTTCTCCTCGATATCCCCCCAGCAGCGCAGCGTTATCGTGATGCCGGCATCGGAGGCTGGCTGGAACGACTGCGGATGGATGATAGGAGCTCCGAAGAACGAGAGCTCAGTGGCTTCGCTGTATGTAAGATGGCGGATGACAGAAGCAGAAGGAACGTCCTTGCGGGAGGCAGTGCACAGAGGAGAACGTGAATTCCAGAAGGTGACAGGTGCTTTGTGAGCCGCAGCGATAAGAGAAGCAGTGTACTCACTTTCTCCTTCCTTTCTCGGTTTTCCCGCAGCATCTGTCGAAGCGGGAATGAGGAAGAGCTCCCCTGTCACGAAAACAGCGCCTTCAGGGAACGATGCTGTTTCCAATGCCGCCCTAGGTGTCAGAACACAGGAGGGGATACCCGCCTCGCTGAAGGCTTCAGAGATGATCCACGACAGAAAGAGCATCGTAAGCTCTCCCATGTACCGCCCTGCAGCTTCCGGAACATCCTTCATGATCCAGACAGCACGAAGAACTTCCTCCATATCGGAGAAGGCACTGTTCATCTTCTCCTGCACGGACTCCGGAGCCTCAAGGACACCCTCCGCCAGTTCATTCCAGATGCTCTGGCTCTTTTCAAGGCGGCTCCACAGCTTCTCCTCGTTCTCAGCTGCTGCAGCCAGAAGCCCGTCAAGCTGATAATCAGACGAGCGTACAGGTGACAGGACAAAGACTTCGGTCTTCTCCTCTTCTTCCCTGAAGAGGGATATCAGTTTTCTCACTCCCTGCGGGTGGGAGAGCATTGCACCTTCTAGCGCATGGATACGAACGGAATGCATAGACATCTCCATATTCTGGAAAAGCTCCCTTTCGGGAGCCTTATTTCCGGATTGTGTGTAAGGTTATACGATCTTCTCGATCTTGCCGCTTCTCAGGCAGCGTGTACAGACCTTGATTGTTCTCGGCGTACCGTTGATGAGAGCCTTCACGGAAACGAGATTGGGCTGGAATGTGCGCTTCTTGGTCACGCCGATATGCTGACCGACACCACCCTTCTTCTTAGCCTGTCCCTTGCGAGGAACGATGCTTCCGGAGATAGTTCCCTTGCCGCAGATTTCACATCTTCTTGCCATGTTATCATCCACCTTATATTGTTGTCTGAAAGAGAGGCTTCCTTTTCAGAATGCCAGTCACAGCTAAGAGACTATACATGAACGCCTAATCTTTGTAAATAGCTATAGGAGGATGAACATGCTGCTGACAGCGCTGACACTTGATGAATCGCCAAGGCTGAGATGGCGGAAAATACTGACGGAGTACTTCAGAGTCACCGGGGACTGGAGCGTTTATTCGCTCTCTCCTTGCATCATCGTAGGAGAAGGAGACGTGTTCAGCACTTCATTCAGCATCGGAAACGGCAGCATCACGTTCGCTCCTTCACCTTGCTGGAATGGGAGATTCATGGTCCTTCCCGCCGAGAAACCATGTCTGCTTACCCCTGATCTGGATCCAGGCCTTTTCATCTCCTGCAGAAAGGAGCTTACTGGTTATGATTTCCCCCGTTTCCATGCCACGATAGACGGTGTTGCGCTGATAGAGAAAGAAGCAGACAGCTTCAGGATTCTCCGCTCGCGGCATCTGAGGAAGGACAGAGACTGAGAACAGGACACACGCTGCAGCGCGGTCTTGGACGGCATATTTCCCTTCCATGGAGATTAAGGACCATCGACATGCGGCTCCAGAGATCCCGAGGAAAACGCTCACGGATTTCCCTCGCGGCTTTTCCCCTGTCAGCTGTATCGGTAAAGCCAAGGCGCATTGCAACCCTCACGAAATGTGTATCAGCTATGACTGCAGGAAGCCCAAGCACGTGCTCGGCATAGCATTCCGCTGTCTTCTCTCCGATTCCAGGGAGCAATGTGAGGCTCTCCGGGTCATGGGGAAGCCCATGCTCGGCGATGTACCGTGACACGCTTATAATCCTCGGGGCCTTTGTCTTCCACAGTCCAGCCGGTCTGATTATCATCCCAACATCCGCCTCATCAGCCTCTGAAAGAGCCACTGCATCCGGGTAGCGCGCAAACAGGGCGGAAGCGGTACTCACTGCCTGCCTGTCGGTAGTTGATGCACTGAGCATTACAGTGATGAGGAATCTCCATGGATCATTTTCCGTGATGAAGGAAATCTCACGCGGAGCGTTTTCATCGAGTTTTTTCCATATTGTGTTGACCGTGTTATCCATTTTCCTTATAATGCACCCTCGTACGGGATGTCGCCTAGCGGCTATGGCGCCTGCTTTGGGAGCAGGATATCGATGGTTCGAGTCCATTCATCCCGAAAGAAATCCTAACATAGAGGAAAGCCTCGTTCCACCATGGATACGAGGTTTTTTCATTTTGAGGCATTGCTTCAGGAAACACTCTCGGAAGAGATATATCGAAGGTATTGCAGAAAGGAAAAGGGCCGCCATACTCGCATACAGCAGCCCTTCGATACGCCCTACAAGATTCGAACTTGTCACCTACTGCTTAGAAGGCAGTTGCTCTATCCAGGTGAGCTAAGGGCGCATTATCAGTATGCGGACGCGCCGCATACCCTAGTGTTTATAAACGAATTCCAATTCTCTGTAAAGTACCCTTCTCGATTTCCCCTACAGTATGCAGCCCATATGCTCGCCGTCGACATATTCCCCGTCCACGCATAAGAGCATTGGTGAAACGCCCTCAGAGACGAAACCATTGCGTTTATAGAAAGCCTTCGCGCGCTCATTGTCTGCCCGGACATCCACCTGCAGCTTTACCACACCCCGCTCCTTAGCCTCGGATACAGCGAACTCAAAGAGATGCTGCGCGATTCCTGTGCCCCAGTATTCCTTTCTGACAACTATGGCAAGCTCCCCTCTGTGCCTTGTCCGGACACGGACAGGAATACGGATATTGCAGGTTCCGGTAATCACGCCATCCGTGATGGCTAGCGCGAACACTGAAGGCGTATTGCGAAGCTCGGTGATGAAAAGCCTCTCGTCATGCACTTCCATATCCTCTGTTTCCGCAACGGACAGAGCCAGGTTATCCGTATCACCTGCTACCCTTTTCATGAAATCAAGGAGAGCAGGAGCGTCCGCTGCTCTTACCATTCTGTAATCTGTATCCATAGCGAATATTGTAGCATCAGTGCAGACAGAAATCTAATCTCTTCTGAATGCAGTGGAAATATATGCTTTCCTCACGCTGTCTATGATAGCTGTCCGCAGCGCTTTCTCAGACTCAGGGCCAAGAGAGAGCCTGGAGACAGGGCCTTCAAGACGTCTCATGGCCTCCATCGCGACTCTTTCCGCCGCATACGATGTGTCTGGAATAGAAGCAGTGCGTTCCTTCCATGCCCTGAATTCCCCGGCGGCGCTCTCTGCCTCTCTGTTCACAATCTCCACAGCCTGCTCTTTCGCACCTTCCCGGACTCCGAGATCACTGACCCTGATCACGCCCTCGATATCGGGAAGATCTGGCGGAGAAGAGAGATCGAAAAGCGGTTTTCCTGCCAGCTTCGAGGCTTCTTCCGGAGTAAATGTCAGATAAAGCCCTGAAGAGGCAGAGATCACGGCATCTGACTGTAAAGCTTCTTCCATCCGGTTCTCATAAGAAACAGCGACCGCTCCCGGAGGTATGAGGAATGTCTTCGTCTCGTCACGCAGCGTGATATGGACTTCATGCTCCGGCAAAAGCAAGGAAGCAACGGTTCTTGCGCTCTCCCCAGACCCGACAATAAGGACACGGGGATAACCTGCAAGCCGCTTCGCAACTGCCTCTGCGATGCTTTTATCGAAGACGCGGAGCTTATATGCCGTATGCATCTTCTTGGAAAAAGCCACAGCCATATTCAGCAGCTTGTCAAGAAGAGGAGAAGAAGAGCCTATGAGCCTTGCCGCAGCAGATGCAGCGGCAATCTGTCCCTGTACAGTGTCTTCCCCGAAAAGCGGGGAGATGATACCGGAAGAGAGAAGGAAGATATGCTTTTCAGCATCCGGCCCCTCAATGCTGTATCTGCATCTGCTTACAGCGATAGGATTGACGCCCAAGGCTCTCTCTAGTGTCTCCGGTGGGACTTTGTTCTCGGATACAACCTCCGCCCTATCGCAGGTGATAATCAGCACGAACGGGAACCGGATTGTCTTCAGAAGCTTCCGGCCGCATGTTATAAGCACCTCATCACCCCTGTTCTGCAGGTGTGAGAAAAGCGTGACCGCGGGTGTGAAATCAAGACCGGTGACGGATAGCATACCTGGAGGATACCATAGCAGCCATTTCTTGTCTTTTTCTCTTTATCCCTGTAGCATCCAAGACATGAGAATACTTGTCGTAGAAGATGATCAGGATATCAGCATGCTGATTACCTTCCATCTGAAAGCAAACGGCTTTGAGACAGATACAGCATCCAATGGACGGGAAGCTGTCGAGAAACTGTCACAGGGAGGATACGCCCTCGCCCTGCTGGATATCCTCATCCCAGAGCTCTCAGGTATCGAGGTGCTGAAATACATCAGGACGGAAAGCCCTTGCCCTTCCCTTCCCGTCATAGTTGCCTCCGCACTGACAGAGGAAGCTGAGATAATCGCGTCCCTTGAGCTTGGAGCAGACGATTACATCACCAAGCCTTTCTCTCCCAAGATCCTCGTTGCCAGAGTCCGCTCTGTCATAAGACGAGCCGAGCACAGAGGGATAACAGGGACTGTCCGGACGGAGAAAGGCCTCTTCATGGATCCAGGGACACGGAAATGCATTGTAAATGATGAACCCGTGGTGCTGACAGCCACTGAATTCGATATGCTTCTGGCGCTCATCAGGGAAGGCGGCAGGGTGCTGACAAGAACAGAAATCATCGAGAGAATCAAAGGAAATGATTATCCCGTCACTGAGCGGTCAATCGACGTGCAGATCGCTTCGATCAGAAAGAAGCTTGGCAGCATGGGGACCGCTATAAAGACAGTATGGGGGATTGGATACAGGTATGCCGAAGAAGAGGGGTGATAAAGACCGTTACCTGCAGATTATCGAGGCAATGGGAGAAGGTGTGCTCCTGATTTCCCGCAAGCATCGCATCGCGCTCGCGAACAGAAGCGCGGAGACGATGCTGGGACTCAGCAGTGCCCTGAGGGGCAAACGGCTTGAGGAACTCTTCTCTGGAAGCGAGCTGGCAGAGCATGTTGATTCTGTCTTCCATACAAAGGCACGGCAGATCTTCAGGATCAGCAGCTATCACAATGCCATCGGCGATGACGCCGTGGTACGAGGGAAAGGCCGCGAGAAGCAGTACGAATTCTGCATCACGCTCCTGGATGACAAATACGCCGTCGCAATGTTCAGCGATGTCACGATGCTTGAACGGCTCGAGATGGTCAGGCAGGACTTCGTGTCCAATGTGTCGCATGAGCTAAAGACACCTCTTACAGCCATTGCAGGATTTGCGGAGACACTAGCGGAAGAATCCCTTTCCGATGAGGAGAGAAAAGGATTTGCAAGAATAATACAGAAGAATGCCACACACATGCAGCGAATCATCGCAGATCTGCTGCTGCTCACCTCGCTTGACCGTGCAGAGATAGCCCCGGCCATGGAACGGACAACGGACACGCGCCTTCTGCAGGAGGTCAAGGCATACACGCAGTACAAGGCAAGCACGAAGGAGATAAGCGTCACCTATTCCTCTTCCGATGAGACAATCCTATGCAGTGAATCTCTCATCGTTCAGGCATTGATCAATCTCGTCGTCAATGCGATATCCTACTCCCCCCAGCAGTCAGAGGTCACTGTCAGTACACGACGCAAGGGAGACATGCTGGAATTCATAATCGCAGATAAAGGATTCGGAATCTCCGAAGATGATATACCAAGGATATTCGAGCGCTTCTACAGAGTCGACAAAGCGCGTAGCCGCGAAGGTGGGGGAACCGGACTCGGATTATCAATCGTGAGACACATCGCCATCATCCACAAAGGGACAATCAAAGTGGAAAGCAAGCTGGGAGAAGGCTCTGTATTCACACTCTCCCTACCCGTCAGCTGATATAGGAGAAGACAAGGGAAGGTGCGAAGACTGAGAAGTCCGTGGCCTTGAAGGAAAGGCCGATCGATCCTGAGAATCCGCTGCCTTCCCCTCGTAGGAAGAAACTCACGAAGGCGTTCTCAGGACGGAAGGCAAACAACATATGGCTCTCTTCCAGATATGATGCGGCAAATGTCACAGACGACTCAGGAAGCAGCTGGAAAGTAAGCTCCCCCTCTATCTCCACAGACCGCGTATCTTCATCAACAAGCCCCGTCATCGAGAGTGAGCAACGCGGGCGGAAGAACCTGAGATCGCCCTCATCTGTGAACCTGCTAGGCCCCAATGATATGGCGACCGTCGTCGATTCTGCCATCGCATCCCAGCCGAAATAGAGGTTGTCATCACGCAGCGTCAGGAACTCCCCCACATATATGCCGACAGAAAGCGGACCGATGTAACCGATTGCACCAATGCCGACATCGAATGATTCGCTTCCGGACTCCCTCTCGAAAGGAGAGAACCAGGCATTGGCGAATATATCGCTCAGGCTGTCGACAATTCTGTTGCGGCGGATCATCTTGTTGCCACCAGACAGTCTCATCCCAATCGAGAAATGAGGGATTGAATAAGCCATATCGACTTCAATCCTGAGAGACGAGTGGATATCATAAGCCGGATCATCGCTTTCAACACGTTCGAAATCAGTGCCGAAGAACGCTGTCAGCGCAACATAGCGGGCTATGAATGAAGCCTGCAGATTCCAATGCTGGTTCTGTAGGAGCGGCATGCTGTCATGACCGAAGAGTGAGGCATCGAGATCATCGGCCCAGGAAGCGGAGAATGCGAATGGACCTGTCGAAGTCTCCATGAGGCTCAGTGCAGCCGGATTTGCAAACATATCCGAGAATCTTCCCGTGTAAGCTACAGAACTGAGTGGGCTGTCCAGCGGATTCACGTCAGTGATGGAAAGCGCAGATAGCCCGCATGCGGCAGACACAAGGAAAAGGAGAATCAGCACCAATCTCTTCATCGCCACGATTATAGCAGATTGGAGCTATTATGCTATACTCATGACATGGGCGATGTATTCTTCCATATCGATCTAGATGCCTTTTTCGCCTCTGTTGAGATTCTCGATCATCCGGAATACAGAGGAAAGCCCCTCATAATCGGAACACCGGGACCAAGGCATGTCGCCTCCACCTGTTCGTATGAAGCAAGGAAATATGGTGTCCATAGCGCGATGCCGATGACAACTGCCCTGCGCCTGTGTCCTGACGCGATCTGTGTTCCCGGACGCATGAGACGGTATGCTGAGATGAGTCGCCGCGTGATGGGGATTATCAGGGATTTTGCCCCCGGCTTTCTGCAGGTATCTGTTGATGAAGCGTTTCTCGACCTTACGGGAATGGAGCGTATTTATCCCCTCCCAGGCAAGGCCGCAAGGCTTTTGAAGGAAACCATACGGTCGGAAACGGGACTGACCGTCTCAATAGGTGTCGCGGCCTCCCGCTTCATCGCCAAGCTGGCATCGGATTACCGCAAACCGGATGGCCTCACAATCGTTCCCCATGGAAAGGAAGAGCTTTTCGTCGATTCCGTAGGACTCAGGAAACTCTGGGGCATTGGGGACTCTACGTATAAAAGTCTTGAGAAAAAAGGTATAACAACAACCCAGACGCTGAGGAAATACAGCGAAAAGGAACTCTGCCATCTCTTTGGGGAAAGCAGCGGAAGCTATCTCTACAGGATAGCGCGCGGCATCGATCCGGGGATATACCAAGGGGAGACAAAATCCCGTTCAATCTCCACTGAGGAGACTTTCTATCCGGATATTTTCGGATACGATACCCTTGACGCCTATCTTCTTGAGATGTCGCAGGAAGTGATGTTCAGGGCACTTGACGAGAAGAAAGTGCCGAGGACTGTCGGTATCAAGCTCCGATACGGCGACTTCACGACCACAAGCGTGCAGGAAACGCCACAGAGAGCCATATACTCCTCATCCGATGTATATGAGATCGCGAGGCAGCTGCTCAGGCAGCGCTACACAGGAGATGGCGTACGGCTTCTGGGAGTATCGCTCTCCGGAATCTACGATGGCGAGGATGTCGAGCAGAGGGATCTCTTTTCTGACAAGGAAGAGAAGGAAAGAACGCTGGAGAAAACCATTCTCTCGCTATCGCGCAAGGGTTCGCGGATTATCAAGGCAAGAAACCTTAAAAACGATGAATGACGGTGAAACAACTTTACCTCAGAATATGCCGATGATATAATTCCCTTGTTTTTCATTAGGGAGGAAAGAGGATGAGAAAGAGAAGCCTTTCATTGCTGCTTGTCGCAGCTTTAGTGCTTATCACACTGGCAGTAAGCTGCAAAGATGAACCGGAGACGATGCCAGTCGATGTTCAGATTATACACTCTGATGGTACTTCTGTTAAGGAACCGCTTGAAATACCAGTTGGTGACGAAGAACAGCTCGACGCAAAGGTCCTGCCATTTGAGTTCCCCACTCTGACGCCATCTGTTGAATGGGAAGCAGAGGATCCTGAAGTCGCGACTGTCGATGAGACAGGTCTTGTCACAGGAGTGAAGGTAGGCGCTACGAAGATTATCGTCAGAGCGGGCAATGCTTCCGATGAATGCATTGTCAATGTTATTGAAGTCCCTCACGGTATATGATTGACTGAGCAGGACTCGCAAAAGGACTGACTGGCATCTGCCATGAAGTCCTTTTTTCTTTTACGGCACTTCACCGAATGCGCTCTTGATGATATGCTCTCAGCATGCTCAGCATCTGCCTTTTCCATCCAGAGATACCGCAGAATACGGGGAACATTGCCAGGACCTGCGCTGTCACGGGAACAAGACTCTGTCTTGTGAGGCCGCTTGGCTTCGATATCTCCGAGAAGAGCGTACGGCACGCAGGCCTCGATTACTGGAACGAGGTTGATATCACTGTATACGATTCCATCGAGGCATTCATGGAAAGGCATTCAGGCGATGAGATCTGGCTTTTCTCGAAAAAAGGCAGCATTCCATACACAGATGCGCATTTTGATAACAGCAAGGACACATATTTGATATTCGGACCGGAGAGTACAGGTCTTGATGAAGATCTTCTCAAAGCATACTCTGACAGAGTGCTGAGGATTCCGATGAGACATGGTGTCAGATGCCTCAATCTGTCCAACAGCGCGGCAATTGCCGCTTATGAATACTATAGACAGCTAGGCTTTCCCGGATTCGAGATGATGGGAAGGATAGGTCAGGAGGATCTATGAGAATCTCAATAATCGGCTGCGGGAACATGGGAGGAGCAATAGCTTCCGCTCTCGCTGCTTCTGAATGGGAAGTCTCGGTATACGATAAGGCAGAGGAAAAGGCCATTGCGCTCTCTGAGGGGACAAGCATCTCCGTTCTCTCCTCTCTTGAGGATGCGAATGGCAGCGGTGCGATAATCCTTGCAGTGAAACCACAGGTTCTTCCATCCCTGTACGAGCGGCTGAGAGAAGTAGAGACCGACCTGTGGATCTCTATCGCAGCAGGTGTGCCGCTTTCGGTACTCGAGGATCATATCGGAAGAGATAATGTCGTCAGGTTCATGCCGAATATAGGCGCGAAATCAAGGAAGTCCGTGACAGCAATCGCTGCTGGCAGTGAAGTCAGCACAGAGCAGAGGGATCTGGCGCTCTCAATTGCATCCGCATTCGGTTCGGCATATTTCCTTCCGGAGAGCCTTTTCCCGGCTTTCATCGGCATCTCAGGTTCCGGCATCGCTTTCTACTTCGAGATGATGCACCAGATGGCAATGGCTGGAGTCAAGGCGGGAATCCCATATCCGGAAGCACTGGCTATCGCACGCGATACAGCGATCAGTGCCGCGGAGACGGCAAAGGATACAGGCAGGAATGCAATTGAGCTGGAGACAATGGTCTGCTCCGCCGCAGGGACGACAATCGAAGGTGTCAAGGCCCTTCAGGATGGAGGCTTTGCATCTGCTGTGATGAATGCAGTTGAAAGCGCTGCTTCAAGAAGCATTGAGCTCGAGACAAAAGCACGCTATGGAGAAATATAGAAATGATTGATGTAAGAGAACTGAAAACCCGCTATGAGGAAATCAGGAAGAATATCGAGAACCGCTTCATGAATGTCGATCTGGACAAGATTGTCAGCGATCAGGAAAAGCGCGCCGCCCTGATGCAGGAGACAGAGAGCCTCCGTGCAAAGAGGAATGAGAATGCCCAGAAAATGAAGGGCAAGCTTGATCCGGATACACGCAAAGCCCTGATTGAGGAAGGAAAGGCCATCAAGGATGAGCTTGCCAAGATCGAGGCAGAGTATAACGAAATCGACAGAGTCTTCAGCGAAGAAGCGAGAACCATCCCCAATTACACTCATCCGGAGGCACCGATCGGAAAAGAGGACAAGGACAGCCTTGCAGTGAAATTCTATGGGGAACCGACAAAGTTCTCCTTCAAGGCAAAAGACCATGTCCAGATCGGAGAGGACCTGGACATCCTCGACTTCGACAATGGTGCAAAGGTTGCAGGACAGAAGTTCTATTACATAAAGAACAAAGGCGTAATACTCCAGATGGCGCTTGAGCACTATGCGATGGATATCGTCCTCAAGCATGGCTTCACACCATTCATCACTCCAGATATCGCCAAGGAGGAGATTCTCAACGGCATCGGGTTCAATCCTCGTGGGGCTGAATCCAACATCTATACGATCGAGGGTACAGGCACCTGCCTCGTGGGGACTGCTGAGATCACGCTCGGAGGATATTATTCAGGCGAGATCATCCCCAAGGATAAGCTTCCTATCAAGATGACTGGACTCTCCCACTGCTTCCGCAGGGAGGCCGGTGGCGCGGGACAGTACTCTAAAGGGCTTTATCGCGTCCACCAGTTCTCCAAGCTCGAGATGTTCATCTACTGTCTTCCTGAGGAGAGCGACAAGTTCCATCAGGAGATACTCTCGATCGAAGAGGAGATTTTCCAGGGACTGGGACTGCCCTACCGCGTCGTCGACACGGCAACAGGAGATCTCGGTGCCCCCGCATACCGCAAGTTCGATATCGAGGCATGGATGCCGGGCCGTGGCGATAACGGTGAGTATGGAGAGGTTACATCAACCTCGAACTGCACGGATTATCAGGCAAGATCGCTCAATATCCGCTATCGCGATGATGATGGCAAGCCGAAGTACGTGCACATGCTGAACGGAACAGCCGTTGCGCTTTCCCGCGCGATTGTCGCAATACTGGAAAATTACCAGAATGAGGATGGCTCCGTGACCATTCCTCCTGCACTGGTACCGTACTGTGGATTTGACAGGATTGAGAAATGACTGAAACCAGCGCTCTGATCACCGATTTCTATGAGCTGACGATGATGCATGGCTACTACCTCGAGAATCATGACTCGAAGGCAGTATTCGATATGTTCTACCGCAACAACCCCTTTCAGGGTGGGTATACGATCTTCACAGGGATTGAAGAGCTTGTTGACAAACTGGAAGGACTGAGATTCAGCGAAAGCGACATCTCCTATCTCCGCTCGCTCTCTATTTTCGATGAGGGCTTCCTTGAGTATCTGAAGACATATCGCTTCCATGGTGATGTCTATGCATTCGATGAAGGCACCCCGGCATTTCCAGGAGAGCCTCTGATCAGGATTGAAAGCGACCTGATGGATGCCCAGCTTGTGGAAACACTGCTACTCAACACCGTGAATTTCGAGACACTCATCGCAACAAAGGCCTCGCGCATGACGCTCGCGACAAAAGGGCACGGCAGCATCATGGAATTCGGACTCAGAAGAGCGCAGGGAGAAAATGGCGCTCATGCCGCATCCCGCGCATCCTTCATAGGCGGAACGAAATCAACAAGCAACACCTATGCAGGCAAGAAGTACGGAATCCCTGTTGCCGGGACAATGGCCCATTCCTGGATCATGAGCTACTCGTCAGAGGAGGAGGCCTTCAGGAAATTCGTGGAAATCTATCCAGATAACGGCATTCTCCTGATTGATACATATGACACGCTTGGGTCCGGCATCGAAGCTGCCATCAAGATCGGGCTTGAACAGAAGGCAAAAGGAAAGAGAATCGGTGTCAGGATTGATTCCGGGGACCTTTCGTATCTCACGAAGGAAATCAGGGCGCGTCTCGACGCAGCTGGTCTTGAGGATGCCACTATCTGTGTCTCCAACGATCTTACGGAGGAAATCATAAGAAGCCTCGTCTCAGACGGAGCCCCTATCGACAGCTGGGGAATCGGGACACACCTCGTGACTGGTGGCTCGCAGTCTTCCCTCAATGGCGTCTACAAGCTCTCCGCGAAGGAAGAGAACGGGACGATGATACCATGCCTCAAGGTCTCTAACAGTTACGAGAAAACCACGAACCCTGGCATCAAGCAGGTCTACAGGTTCTTTGACAATGCGGGAGGAGCGCTTGCGGATCTCATTACACTGAATGACGAAGAAATGATGCAGGGCAAGGATATCACATTCTTCCATCCATTCTCGACTGCTGATTTCTTCGTCATGAAGAAAGACAGGTACGCCACCATGGTTCCGATGCTCACGAAGAAAATGGAGAATGGCAGGAGAATCACTCCCTCCCCTTCACTTTCGGAGATCCAGAAGACATCTGCGGAGAAGCTTGCCGCCTTTGACAAATCATACAAGCGTCTCATAAACCCGCACATCTACAAGGTCTCGCTCTCGGAGAACCTCAGGAATCTCAAGACAGATCTCCTGGTAAGGACACGAACAAAGGAAAGAGAGGCAAGAAACAGCTGATAATATTTCTCCAGCATCCAAGAAAGCAGGACTCTTAAACGGTCCTGCTTTTTTCTCTTTTTGTGTCCACATCGAAAACTCAATGATAGAATCAGAATATGATTGAGAAAAAGGAATACAGGATAGCAGAGCTTGTGACAATCACGGCTTCTCCCGAAGCCATCATCTCCGGCAGCATGAATGATGAAATCAAGGATCGCATTCTGAAAACGATAGAGACAGAGGCTCCGATTCTGGAAAGCCTCCTTTTCAAGAGAGTCATAAACTCTATGTCACTGAAGAAAGCAGGATCACGCATACTCCCAGTCCTTGACATGATTGCCTCCTCTCTGGATGTGAGGATAACCGATGATGACGGAGAACGTGTCTTCCATCGGGATGGTGATGATGGCTGCTTCCGTCCTACCCCCGACTCCACCATCCGCTATTCGTATCAGATTCCCACGGAGGA
>CASFLH010000012.1 GCA_949295505.1 uncultured Spirochaetales bacterium
AACATGCTTCCCATCCCCACATTCGATGGCGGGCAGATGCTTATAAACGTCATTGAGATGATCAAGCGCAAAGAGCTTTCACCGCGCTCCTACATCATGCTGCAGATTGCGGGGATGATCCTTGCGCTTGTCATCATAATCATGATGTATTCTCTGGATATAAAAGCTTATTTCTTCTCGTAGCCGCGCTTTTCAGGAGGTGTGGGCTCAATGAAATCAGCTGTCTGCACAACCTGCTCAAACGATGTTGTGGCAGCGTTGTACCCGACCTTGAACTCTCCTGTCTCGCCATTTCTCTGCTTTGCCACGATGACTTTCGTAACCTGCAGAGTCGCCCTTCCCTCACTGTCCTTGGCATTCCGCTGCTTCTCCTCTTCCGAGAGAATCCTCTTCCTGTGAAGAAACATCACGACATCTGCATCCTGCTCAATGGAGCCTGAATCACGGAGATTGGAGAGAATCGGGGCCTTTTCCTCGCTGTCCCTTGAGACCTGGCAGAGAACGATGATAGGTATCTTGAGCTCACGTGCAAGGCTCTTCAGGGATCTGGACACAGTGGCAATGACCTCATGTCTCGGGGTCTGAGGCCCGAGGCCGGGATCGATGAGTCCGATGTAATCGATCATCAGTACCGTTATATCCTTCTCCCTCTTCAAGGCTCTCGCCTTGGCCCTCAGCTCATTGAGCCTGATGTTCGGAACATCAATGATATACAGTTTCTTGGAGAAAAGCATGTCAGCCGCATTCATGACACGCTCGAACGCATCTTCGGCAGAGAGATCCGCCTGCGCTATGTTCCTGAGATTCACATGGGATATATTGGCAAGCAAGCGCTCTGTGATCTGGCTTGCGGGCATTTCCAGAGAGAAGAATGCGACGCGCTGCTCCCTGTCTGTATCACGGATCATATTGCGGATCATCGAGACACCGAAGGCTGTCTTTCCAATGGATGGACGTGCGGCAACGACAATGTAATCCTGAGGCTTGAACCCGCCGTTTGTGTATTTGTCGAGAATATCGAAACCGGAGGGAACAGAATCATCGGCAAGGGTACCATCCATTTTCTTGATGATCCTGTCAACGACCGAGCTGACAGCGGTGGAAATGGAATAATCGGTCTCACCTCTTGATCCTGTAAGAGAGAGCTGAAGCATCTCGCTCTGTCCCTGATCAAGGACGGAGAGGATATCCGATGTGGCATCCATTGCCTTCTCGGAGAAGGAAGAGCTCATTGAGATGACGGAACGCCTGACCGACATCTCTTTGACAATCGAGGCATACTGCTCGGTGTTTGATGTGACATTCACGGCCTCTGTAAGCGAGGCAATATATGCGACTCCACCTGCTTTGTCGAGAGAACCTTCTTTCTTCAGATAGTCAATAAGAGTGATGAAATCGATAGCCTGATTGGAAGATTCTTTCATCTTCGTTATCGCGGCATAGATCACACCATTCATCGGCTGATAGAAATCATTTGCATCAATTGTTTCTGAAACAGTATCATAGGCGTCTTCTCTCATCAGAAGAGCACCAAGGATTGCTTTCTCAGCCTCGTCATTATGCGGCAGCGTTCTCATCTTCTTCTCCAAGCGGATGAATTATAGCACAGAAGAGCCAATGGTAACCATCTTAAAACAAAAACACAAACACTTCCGTGCGTTGAGACTGGGCGGGCAAAGCCCAGGTTGATGGCTTTGATGAAAAAACACCCCTTTCTGCAAGGGGTGCTTCGCGAAAACACAGATCAGTTGTTCTCTGCTGTCTCAGCTTCTGCAGGAGCTTCCTCAGCCTCTTCAGCAGCAGGAGCTTCTTCAGCAGCGGCGGCAGCGGCAGCCTCTTCTGCTGCCTTCTTCTCTGCAGCAGCCTTTGCCTCAGCCTCAGCCTTTGCCCTGTCTGCAGCAAGCTTCTCAGCCTCAGACATAACAGAAAGCTTGATGTGTGAAAGATCGTTCTCATAGAGATGAACAACAACAGTATATGTTCCTGTCATCTTGATTGCATGCGTAGCAACCTCGATCTTCTTCTTCTCAATCTCAAAGCCAAGCTTCTGGAGCTCTGCCTGTACCATGGCGGAAGTAACGGATCCGAAAAGCTTTCCAGACTCTCCTGCCGGTACGACGATTGTGAGTGAAACGTCATCAAGTCTCTCCTTGAGAGAAGCGGAAGCTGCCCTCTTCTCTGCCTTTCTCTTCTCAATCGCAGCAGCGCGTGACTGGAAGAGAGCTGCATTGGCCTTGTTGTAGACAACAGCTGTCTTTGTAGGAAGAAGGTAGTTGCGGGCGTATCCGTCCTTTACCTCTACGACATCTCCCTCTTCTCCGAGATGTACAACATCCTGGTTAAGAATGATCTTCATAATCAATTCCTCCTAGTTTCTTCAGATCGAAGAAACTCTCAAGGACCCCGATAAGCGGCAATCCTATGAGAACTATGAAATTTATCCCCGGGACAAGCGTGCCAAGCAGCAAAACGATAATCAGAAGGGTCATGCTCCTGACCATCGGGCTTCTTCTCCTTATTCTTGCAAAGAGTACGGAGAAACCCTCAACCGCGTAAATCACGGTCCAGATGCCTGCGACGTTGATCACTGCCAGCTCCAGCAGCAGGGGTGCTGATATAAAGCGCAGGAGAAGAACCAGAGCCCAGGAGATGATGAATCCCCAGACCGCATCCGGAGAATACTCCAGACGCATGACCTTTTCCTCCCATCCGCTTTCTCTTGAATGCAGAGCGGTCTCAAAGATGAAACAGCTTGCACAGACGCCACAGAGGACAACAGGCAGTACCAGGGAAAGAACCGTCAGAAGCGCTGCATATACTATGACAGACATGTCAACGCCCGGCAGCACGAACTCAAGCACAGGTCCGGCCAATGCGGCAAACGCATCCTCGAAAAGAACCCTGAGGCTATCGAGAAGCGCCCTATCAGAATAGAAGAACGCAACACAGGCAAGCGCGAGAAGGACGGATGGAAAGAGCGTCATGAAGAGCCTTTTCATCACGTTCTGTCCTTTTGTTGCCAGCCACACAATCCCAGCCGCTGACAGCGACAGGGGTATGAACATATCAATGAGCAGGACGCTGGCTCCTAGTTTTCCCGCCGTGAAGAGTCCCCCGCTCATTCCCGTTATGACGAGATCGAGGAAGAACCCGGCAGCAATCAGAACAGAACCGGCTTTCCTGCCATACCTGATGGCGAAGAACATAAGCGGAGCAACAGCTATCAGCGATGCAAAGCCGATATTGGACATCACAGCGCTCAGAACAAGAAGCAGAATCGCCTCCCCTGCTGCTCTCAGCCTATCATTCATCATGCCTCACTTCTTCTCGAAAGGAAGATATGCAAGAACTCTTGCTCTCTTGATTTCCCTGTTGAGTGCTCTCTGGTGCTTTGCGCAAGTACCTGTGATGCGAGCAGGAAGGATCTTGCCGCGCTCTGTGATATAGCGGCGGAGCATATCCGGGTTCTTGTAATCAGCAGGTGCTGCGCCCTGGCAGAACTTGCAGACCTTCTTCTTGAAACCCATCTTTCTTGCCCCCATCTTCTTATCTTTGAGGGCACCGTCTTTCTCTGCGAAATCCTTATCTTCGTGCATTTTTGACTCCTATCAGAATGGAATCGAGTCATCCTCGAATGACTCGGGACCAGGTCCTGGAACGACCGATGGCTGAGGTGCTGCCTGAGCACTCTCCCTCACCGGGTTCTGTGGACGCTGGGGATACTGGCTGGAGAAATTCCCGCCAGATGGCTGTCCCTGATTTCCACCGGAAAGCAGGGATAGCGTATTGACTACGACATCCAGCTTGGATCTCTGCTGCCCGTCGCTTTCCCATTTGTTCTGCCTGAGCTCACCCTGGATCGCGACCTGCTTCCCCTTCACCAGGTACTGGCTGATCGACTGCGAGTTCTGTCCGAAATAAACGCAGTCAATGAAGGATGCCTCGTCAGTCCACGAACCGTCAGCGTTCCTCTTTGATCTGTTGACGGCAACGGTGAAAGACAGGAATCCTGAGCCTGAAGCGGAGTATCTGAGCATCGCATCGCGGGTAAGACGCCCTACGAGTACAACTGAGTTGATATCAGTAGCCATAAGCTCTCTTACTTCCTTTCCGGATTGACAAACAGGAATTTGAGAACGAGTGTTGAAAGCTGGAAGGCATTGCTCATCTTTGCAATTGTTGAGGTGTCAGCCTTAAGCTCAAAATAGACATAGTGGCCCTTCTCCTGCTTCCTGATGATGTAAGCGAGTGTCTTCACTCCGAGATCCTCTTCCTTTGTGATCTCTACATCATTCTTCTCGAAAGTGCTCTTAACGAGCTCAAGGCCTGCTTTTGTCTTATCCTCGTCTGCATCGAAGATGACTGTGAACTCATAATTCTGAATCATGGTTCCTCCTTGTGGTCTTTAGAATCGATCCGGACATACGCCCGGATAAAGAGGTCAATGATTTATACCATCCGGACGGCCAGAAAGTCAATCGGTTTTCTTTCTCCATAAGAAAATAATATGTCTGGCCATAAGGAAAATCTGAGGAAACTGCACGGATTTGTGGAATGTATAGCGATAACCATTATGCGATAATCCAATCAAGGAGCATGCAAATGAAGCGACGACTTTTTGTTTTTGGCGCCGTAGGGATACTCCTTATGGCACTGATCATTACAGGCTGTGAAGCGAATCCGGGTTCAGGAGAAGGCTCTGCAGCATCTTCGGCCTTCATGGCCATATCTGAGGCTGTCACCGCCACGTCCGATCCGACCGTGACTGAAACATCCAGAAACAGCTTCGAGGTCAAGGAATTCCGGGCAGATGACGGGACTGTCATCTCGGGCACATTCACCATCGACGATAGCGGCACCATCACCGCAGCAGAGCTCACGATGCGCGTGAAAGGAACCGGACAGGAGCTGAGCTTTGTCCTGAAGCAGGACCAGGGGAAAACCGAGGCTGCAATCGATAACGAGCCCGTCTCCCCTTCTGAGATCAGGAAGGCAATGACACGTGAGCAGAGCTTTGCGTTCAGAGCATTCATAGAAGGCTTTGAGGAAGCGCTCGATGCCGTCAACGACAGGCTCCTCGATGGTCTGGAAGACATATTTGAGGACAGGCATCCCGGTGAATATGAAATAGACAATGCATTCATGAAAGGCACGATAACCGTGGGACGTGAAGAATGGGATGATGATGACACAGAGATTGTCAGTGCTGACATTCAGGGTTTCACAATCCCTCTTTGGGGAAGCGGTGAGATCAGCGGCAGCTACAGCTTCAAAGGACGCGGAGACAATGAGACAGCGGATATCAGCATGAGCATCAAAGGCTTCTCAGAAGAGGATGATGGCCTCTGGATCTCGCTTGATCAGGTGACAGTCGATGCAAGGATCGAAGAAGGTGAAAGACGTGATGATGACTACTTCATCTTCGACGGCAGCATCGAAGGCGCATACAGAATAGGCAACGACAAGCATGAGATATCTTTCTCAGGAAAGATGGAAGGTGACGATGACGACCATTTCCACTTCAGTGACTACTCCCTGAGGATCAATGGCGATGAAGTCGCTGTCGGCACACAGTACAGGAATCATCGCAGGTAGCCTGCTCTCTCCCCTTTCTCATCCTGCGCTCCAGCGGCGCAGGATTTTTTCTGCTGGAATGAATCCTGAGCTGAAGCTATCATCTGATATATGTTCGATGCGCACGCCCATCCCGGAGAGATAACAGCAGATGCACTCGTGTGTTCTTCTTCCCCTTCACAGTACGGGGAGCTTCTTCCATATAGGTACAAAGCCTTGGGCACGATACCAGAAGGAGGTATGTCTCCTGATCTCGGCCTGATTCGGAAGGCGGTGGAAGAAGGATTTATCATTGGGGAGACAGGCCTTGATGGACGTTATCCCGATAGGGATCTGCAGCTGGAGATATTCCGCAGCGTTCTTTCCATAGCTTCTGAGTGCGGGACTCCTGTTGTCATACACGCCGTACGCTCATATGATGCCGTATTGTCCGAAATCAGCCGGCAGGGAATCAGGAAATTCATGATCCATGGTTTCTCGTCTTCTTACGAGATAGCCCTTGAAGTGTTGCGCCTTGGAGGCATCATCTCCCTCTCTCCGCGTGCAGAACGCCTCAGGTCTTTCAGCAGGATCCTCACGCTGCCATTCGTCACAGAGACCGATATGAAAACAGGAGAAGAGGAGAGAAACGTGCTTTCGGAATGGAATGGAAGGCTGTCAGAGATGCTGGATCTGGACGCAGCGGAAAGATCTGAGGTGATGATTAAGGAGTTTATCAATGCGTGAGCAGTTCCAGAGAATAGCAAGATTCATCGGGGAGGATAATGCCGAGAGGCTTCAGCGCAGTTCTGTTTCCATCGCGGGCGTTGGAGCTGTCGGCGGTTATGCGGCAGAGATGCTTGCGCGTTCAGGTATCGGGGAAATCCGCATCATGGATTTCGACACCGTCTCATTGACGAATCTCAACAGGCAGATCATCGCGCTTCATTCAACGCTTGGCCGTCTGAAGACAGATGTGATGAAGGAACGCATTCTCGATATAAATCCCGACTGCACAGTTCGCGATTACCCCATAAGGCTTGATGAGAGCAACCATGATCTTCTTTTCGAGGGTGCGGACGTTGTCCTTGACTGCATTGACAGCGTCGGGGCGAAAGTCTCACTCCTCACAGATGCCTACACACGGAATGTCCCCATCATCTCTTCGATGGGAGCCGCGCTGCGCAAGAATACATCCTTCATAAGGACTTCAGACATCATGGATACCTGGGGCTGCCCTCTGGCGAAGACAGTGCGCACGGCACTGCGCAGAAATGGTGTCGGGAAAGGCATCATGTGCGTGTTTTCCCCAGAGCAAGTCGATTTCAGCTATATCCAGCCTTCGGATGACCCGGATGCGGAAACAGGTGAAAACGGAAGGAAACGCCTTGTGCTTGGCTCACTGCCCTTCGTGACAGCCATATTCGGGGAGAAGATGGCAGAACTGGCCCTCCGCAGGATCCTTCCGGAGGGGACACTTGAGGCAAAAGCGACAGGAAAACCCTGCAAGCGGTGAATACGGAAGGAATCCGGCAATGAAAAAACCACCGATATCTCTACCGGTGGTCACTAAGATAGCCAGAAGATTACTTCTTCTTATGTCTATTCATTCTGAGTCTTTTCTTTCTCTTGTGAGTTGCTATCTTATGCTTCTTTCTTTTCTTTCCGCAAGGCACAATACTGCTCCTTATCCATATGGATTTTTGTAATTACCGGTTCATTGTGCTTTTTTCGTTTTCTGCTGTCAAGAGGCAACGGGAATAATCCTTGTCTTCGTTCTTCTTAGTCATAATACACTACCTCCATGATGATCTTTTTTCTTTCATGACAATCTGTTTCTGACTATAATCCGAAATGTGAGAGTCCTTATCCTTGGTCTCGGATCCTCTGGAGGGGGTGCGGAGGCTGCAGAGTATTATCTCAAATTAGGAAACAGCGTAGAGATCATCGGTTCCTCTGAGAAGAGAGAGAACGAGCCGATGGTTCAGCTTCTTGAATCGGAAGGAGCTGTTTTCATAACAAAGGACAAGCTTATGGACTCTGTGGAGAAGGCTGACCTTGTGGTGAAGATCCCAGGGGTTCCTGTACCGTTCCTCGTCAAGAAGAAAGCGAAGCATATAACCAATGATATCGCCGCGCTTCTCGAGAACCCTAAAACCGAGAGGATGCACCGGATCATCATCGCAGGATCGAAAGGAAAGACAAGCACAGCATCCGCTCTTGCGAATGCCCTCAACGCTCTGGGAATACGTGCTGCATTCTCTGAAGGCCTCGGTTATTCTGCCTTCCATCTCCTCTCTGACATCGAGAACGATGACAAGCTCTATGATGCCGTGATTGTCGAGATGTCCATGTATCAGGTGAAGGACACAGCATCTTCCCTGGGATACACCTGGCCGCGGATAGATATCGCCGCGATTACCGATACCATCCCCATACCAGCATCTCCCACTGACATAACCTCGGAAGGCTCTCTTTTCATCGGTCCCTGGGTACACAAGCTCATCATCCCGCGTTTTCTCAGGGAGAAGATGCTTTTCTCCGGAATCATTCCCAAGGCAAAGGTCAAGGGATTCCCGTCCATCTCGAATCCATATAAGAACAAGGCAGGCACGGAGCTGGCATGGGAATGCATCAGGGCCATGGGATTCAGGAGGAAGGATATAGACAAAGCATTCAGGAGCTACCGGGGAATACCGAACAGGCTGGAACTTGTGGCGGTATCAGACGGGATATCGTTCATCAATGATTCATCATCCGTCCTTCCCCTCTCCGTCTCCTTCTCCATGAAAGGTATGAAGGGAACGCCTGTGCACCTTATCATAGGGGGCACGGACAAGACGAACACAGATGCAGCAGAGCTGATGGGACCTCTTGATGAAGCTGTCTCGCTCACCCTGCTCGCGGGGAGCCTCTCAGACAAGCTCATTCCCCTTCTCAGGCGCGAAGGGCTGAGGTTCAGTGGTCCGTTCACAAGCATGAAGGATGCCGTGCAGAATGCATATGCCACCGCATTGGACCACCAGGGCGGAAGAGATAACCCGGAGATAATCTTGTTATCCCCGGGCGCATATGCTGATGAATGCTTCACGAATGAATTCGAAAGAGGTTCCGAATTCCGCAAAGAGGTTAAATATCTGATCTCAGAGAAGTGAGGAGAAGCGTTCAAGGATTACCTTTGCCTCTTCCTTCTTCCCCTCTTCCCCTATTGCATCGGAAACCGCGTCCTCCGCAACAAGAAGCGCAACCTTGTGCAATGCTGATTTAGCAGCGTTGATCTGGACAAGAATGCGTTCTGCGCTGTCGCCGGATGCGATCATCCGGTCAACAGCCGCAATCTGTCCCTGAGCCTTGGCAAGCCTGATGTGAATAGAATCAAGATCAAGTGCCATATGTTACCTCCTCAGCCAACGTTGCCGTTGACGTACTTCGAGACACGGAGGAAAGTGCCATTGTGGCCGATCTTCCTGCCCTCAATGGTCACATATCCATCAATGGTCTTCATCGGCATCGCGAAGAAATGCTCCGGCTTGACGTATGTCGTGACCTTCTCGACCTCTCCCTCTCCCTCTGACTTGAGAACCGTTCCAGGCTCAATGTCATCAGCGAATATGACTTCGCATGTGGAGTGGGGATCCTCTGCTGTCGGATCGGAGGCAGCGAGCAGCATTCCTCTGCTCTTCACGCCGCGGAAATTCGCTGGCTTGAGATTCGACACGAGCACGATATTGTGGCCAAGAAGCTCATCTTCCGTATAGAACGGCACGATAGAGGATACAATGACCCTTGGCTCTTCCTCACCGCAATCGAGTGTGAGGATATAAAGCTTGTCACCGCCTGGGTGCTTCTCTACCTTGACAATCTTCGAGACCTTGAGAATCACCTTGCGTGCAAACTGATCTGCGATGCTCATCTCAGGAGCATTGCTCTTATCTTCCATATTCTTTCCTTCCTTTGGAGAATCTGCCTTCTCCCTTTCCATTCTTTCCTGCTGGGAACCTGAATAGCGTTCCCTGAGCTCTGCGATACGCTCATCCTCGAGCTTCTGGAAAAGAAGCTCCGCATTGCCGACCTCTATCGGACCGTCAAAGCTGCCGACGCTGTTCCAGGCTGCGCTTCCTGATCCGATGAAGGAGAGTATCCTGTCGCCTGTTGATGGCATATACGGTGTGATCATCACGGCAAGGTCTCTTATGAGATAGAGAAGCGTCCTCAGGAGCTTTGCCGCGCTCTCCGGATCCTCTTTCCTCTTCTTCCATGGCTCCCCGTCCTGGAATGCCTTGTTCCCGATATCAGAAAGCTCGAACACCGCTCGGATGGCATCGCGCTCATCCGCTCTTTCCAGAGCCTCGGTAATCTCCCTCTCCTTCTCTCTAGCAGCTGACACGATTTCCTCATCAAGCGGTCCCTCACCGATTCTGCCATCGTAGAAACGCTTCACGAATGTAAGCGTGCGATTGACAAGATTGGAGAGATTGCCGATGAGCTCCTTGTTCACCTTCTCCTGGAAATCTGCCCACGTGAATGTGAAGTCCGACTTCTCGGGTCTGTTGTAGAACATGTAGAAACGCCATACATCCGCAGGGATTCCCGTCTCCTCGACATCATTGCCGAAGATGCCGATTCCCTTGCTCTTGGAGAATTTACCGCCCTCATAATTGAGATACTCTGTGGATGACATGTGATAAAGCATTGTCCACTTCTCCTTCGTGGCGAGTAGGGAACATGGGAACACAACAGTATGGAACGGTATATTGTCCTTGCCGATGAACTGGTAAAGCTCGGTGTTGTCGGGATCCCGCCACCAGTATTCCCAGTTCTCCGTCTTGTTGGCTGTTATCGAGATGTATCCGATCGGGGCATCAAACCAGACATAGAAGACTTTGTCCTCATAGCCGGGCTTGTTCACCGGGATACCCCATTTGAGATCACGGGTGATGCACCTCTCCTGGAGGCCGTCGCGAAGCCAGGATGTGGTGATCTGGACAGCATTCTTAGCCCAGAAACCTTCCTTGGATGCCTTGTCCATCCATTCCTTGAAGACCGGCATGATTCTGGGCAGGTCGATGTAGAGGTTCTTTGTCTTTCTCAGTACAGGAGTGGCACCGCAGACGGAACACTTGGGATCAATGAGCTCTGTAGGGTCAAGAAGCGTGCCGCATTTCTCGCACTGAT
>CASFLH010000013.1 GCA_949295505.1 uncultured Spirochaetales bacterium
AGGGCATTATATGCTCTATATCATACTTGGAACCGATGCTGAAAGGAATGCCGTCCTCGGTCGCCACGAGATACTCATTCAGGAAGACCAGGGGATTCCTGCCGTAATCGGAGATCCGAGCCTTTATATCATCCGGATTCCATGCCTTCCCTATATGGTCAGAGAAGTCTCTGATGATTGATGCCACGGGCACTGATGGGTCTGCAAGCTTCTCTATTTCACCGAATAGGAATGTCTTGAAGTACCTGCTTGAATAGCCGGCGTCGACAAGTTCCAGTATCGTGAAGAGTCTAAGCATCGCTTCGACAATCGGGGTCGTATCCCTCTCCGTTATGTCCTCTGCCCTGAAGCGATGGAAATAGGCGGCAAGGAAAAGTCTGAAGTTGTCGTTGAACTTGGAGAGTACCTGCACGGCAGGATATTCCGATACCTTCCGCCAAATACCTGCGATATTGTTCATGTCATTGCAGAGCTCAATGGGATGCTTCATTAGCTCTTTGTTTATTTCTGTGAAATACCTTCTGAGTCCGGGCATCGTCACATTGGGCGATCCTGATTCTCCTATGATTTCCCGCCTGGCTGCCTTCTCATAGTACATCTGCTGCATCAGGAGGGAATCAAGGTCACATATGCCGAGCCCTGCCAGGTCTTCAACCAATTCCTTGAGCCCTTCCCATTCTTCCGCGAAACTGTTGCCCTGTCCCTGCGCTTCCGCGCTTGCATAAAGCTTTGCAGAGATTATATCCGAATCGAAAAGCGGAAGGCCGTCGGAATTGAGGGAGTTGAACATCGTGATTGCCTGATCGACCTTCCAGCTCTTGATTTCAATGACCTCGCATTTTCCGATTATCTTATCTGCAATATTGTTGATCTGGGAATCGGAAAGCAGACCAGTCTCATTGTAGAAGAACTTGAAGTTCCGGAAGAAGTTCGTGAACTTGTTGTCTTTCTGCTTATATGGAATCTTGGTCGTGTTGCATTCAGCTTCTTCAAAGTTTGAAGATGTAAGGACTTTATTGAAATCATCCTTATATCGTTCATTGATTGAAAGGTTCTCTATGAGATTAACCTTTTTGTATATTGCGGCATCTATCCTTTTGTCTGGCTCTTCAGGAATGTCATCTTCCTTCGCCTTATATAGGATCTGTATCAGAGAACGCCTTTTTCCGCGTAGACCACGGCGAAGCTGGATGGAATCCTCGTCATCCGCCATCTTGAGAATTCTCTCATTGATTCTCATAAGAAGTGCTTTGAAGAGAAGGTAGAATGTCGTAGTCCTCTGCTGACCGTCAATCAGTGCAAGCCTTGTGTCGTTATCTTGGCAGTTTACGATTACGGTTCCGAAAAAATAGTTATCCTTGCTGTTTGTCTCTGCGTAATCCAGTATGTCTTGCCAGAGCTTGTCGCAGTTGTCGGTTGTCCATGAGTAGGCTCTCTGGTACTCCGGTATGACGAATATTGTATCCTCATCGATATTAAGGTATTTCCCGATTGCAGACAGCTGAGGCTCTATGTTCTTTGCCATCAGTACCCTCCATGCATCAGCATTATGCTGATGTAGTATACTGCTTATATGGAACTGGTGGATAGATATAGAGGTTGTCTTATAGGCGGAGCTGCAGGGGATGCTCTGGGTTATCCCGTGGAATTCATGAGTCTTGGGGAGATAATCAGGGAATACGGAGAAGCCGGCATAACATCATATGAGCTGAAGGATGGTATTGCAGAGATATCGGACGACACGCAGATGACGCTGTTCACCGCGACCGGACTGCTGCTTGGAATCACGCGGGCAAGCATGCGTGGTATCTCTGCTGCCCCTTGGGACTATGTCCGCTACAGCTATAAGGACTGGTATAGGACGCAGACAAAAGCATATCCCCTTGAAGGTTATCATTACTCATGGCTTGATGATGTCCCACAGCTGTTCTCTTGTCGGGCGCCGGGAAATACATGCCTGAGCGCCCTTGCGTCGGAGGAGTGTGGAACCGTTGAGAATCCAATCAACAACAGCAAGGGATGTGGGGGTGTCATGCGGGTTGCTCCTGTCGGACTCTATTTCGGAAGAGAATATGATTTGGATACGGCAGACCATATAGGTGCGCAAGTCGCTGCGCTTACACACGGTCATCCTCTTGGATACATTCCAGCTGCGGCTCTTACGCATATGATCGTTCTCATTGTTCACCACGGTTGTTCTGTCGAGGAGGCCGTTGCCGCCATGCGGACGGCAATCAGAAACCAGAACTATGATGAGAAAGCTATCGACTG
>CASFLH010000014.1 GCA_949295505.1 uncultured Spirochaetales bacterium
AGAGCGACAAGGTGACTGTGGCGAAGATCAGGAAGGCGATCGAGGCCGCCTACAACGACGGAGCCGGGAAGCTCAGGGGAAACGGCAAGACCGTGCCTCCTCTCTCGTCCATCAAGACACCGCTCCGCGACGGCGATATCGAGAGGCCGGATGATGAGGCATATGCAAACGCATGGTTCATCAACGCCAACAGCACCACGGCTCCCGGAATCGTCGATAAGGCGTGCGAGCCTATCCTCGATAAGAGTCTTGTGTACTCGGGTGTATACGGCAGAGCCGCGATAACATTCTATGCCTTCAACTCGAACGGCAACAGGGGAATCGCATGCGGACTTCAGAACCTGCAGCTCATCCGCGCGGGAGAACCGCTCGGCTCCAAGTCCTCGCCGGAGGATGACTTCGGGGATATCGCGGACGATGAGGACTTCATCGCATAAGCAGCGGAGTCTGCTATTACCTTTCTAGTCACGGAGCCAGCGATGGCTCCGTAGCTTTTTCATGGATTCAATTCAGAGATTCCCTTGATATTCTCTTGCTTGAATGGCCAATTGGTTTTTCCTTCTGGCTGTTTCCACACTTTTTGATATTCCTCCAGCGATTCATCAGGGACATAAGCAACCATGTTTAGGTATGCCGCAGGTGATTGGATTGAAGGTTCTGCCAATAGGCCAGAATATTTTTCTCCGTCAAAATCATAAGAATAAGGATTAAAATAATCTATTACTTTTGGAGGTTCTGTACCATTGAAGACAACATATCTTATTCCGTCTCTAGTGCTGAATGCTTCTCTGCTGAGATATTTCAAGGAAGCGGGCAATTCCAATGCGTCAATCTTAAACCCGGTGAAGAATGCCTCTTGATACAGATAAACAAGCTTTTCATTAAGTTCAACATCCATATTCAGGCTGTTATCGATAGCGAAAGCACGTGGACCGATAATTTCCACATCTCTAGGAATTGCAAGAGTGTTATTTTCAAAAGAAAGAGTGCAATTACCGAAGGCTTCTGCACCAATTCTTGTAATTCCATCATGGAACTCTATTGTATTCAGTTTTGACACAGCAAAGCAGTAATCAGGAATAACAGTGATTGATTCAGGAATCTTTATGGATGTTATAGCAGAACCCCAGAACGCTGAAGGAGAAAGCTCCTTTACACCTTCTTCAATAATAACTTCAGGCGTCTCTATATCATCTGGAAATACCCCAGTATTTCCATCAGCACTTTGAAGAATCCATCTACCAACTGTTTCCACGCTTCCTGGGATAGTCAGTTTCTCCAGTTTGTAGCAGTTCATGAAGGCGGAATTCTGAATCTCTGTCACACCATCTGGGATATCAAGTTCAGTAATTGAGGAACCTTCGAACGCCCACTGTCCAATAGTTTTTAAACCTGCAGGTAATTCAATAGTTGAAAAAGATGCCTGATAGAAAGCTGATTGAGGAATTGTTGTATTTGAGACATCAGAGATATCAAGATGCTGGAGTGATGTCATTCCTCGTAGTGTTGTGAAATCATTATCAGTCAGTGTTCCTGCAATTGAAAGCGATGTCGCATTATTCAGCCCTTTTTCTTCAAGCAAGTCCGCAAGAGTACGGCCTTCATCAACGACAACGTCTGAAACTGTGATGGAACAAACTGCATTGATAGATGGATTATCAGCTACTAACACTGTGACAGCTGCCTCTCCTGTTGCTACAGCTGTTATCACACCATCGGAATCCACTGTTATGATGTCTTCATTAGATGACTGCCATATCAGCTCTGGTGAAGCTTCTGGCGGATTGACAGTTGCGCTCAGCTGGTACGTTTGATCTTTCTCGAGACTG
This sequence comes from uncultured Spirochaetales bacterium, assembly GCA_949295505.1. GTDB lineage: Bacteria > Spirochaetota > Spirochaetia > Sphaerochaetales > Sphaerochaetaceae > Ornithospirochaeta. Next base: position 1,830 of record CASFLH010000014.1, read on the forward strand.
AGTTCAGTTTCGCTCAGGATTATTTCCGAGGCTTCGGGTTCAGATGGAATGATCCACGATGGGGGGGGGGTAAAATTCTATATTGTGTACATCCGCTGATTAAGCAGACTGCAGCAACCAGAAAAACTAATCTTTTCATTTTGCTCTCCTCCTTGTCACAGATTTTATGTGACAAACCAATTCAAACACAACAACTTTTTATTGCTCCTCTGAATCATATCAGTCCGCTTCTTCGGTATATATCAGGAGGCAGGGTTCGAATTCCGCCTCCATATATCGAGGAGGCAATACCTTGGAAAGATTATTATTGGACATTGAAAGCTACAGCCCTGTAGATATCGGCAGAAGCGGAGTGTACCGCTACTCGGAGGATCCAGACTTCCGCATCCTGCTCTTCGGATATGCCGTTGATGATGGGAATGTGAACGTGATTGACCTCGCCTCAGGAGAGGAAATCCCTGATGAGATAATCAACGCAATCAGGGATGAGAACGTCATCAAATGGGCTCATAACGCGGCATTCGAGCGTGTATGCCTGTCCCGCTATCTCAGGCTGCCATCACATGAGTATCTTCCACCTGAATCATGGAGATGCAGCATGGTGTGGTCGGCGTATCTCGGCCTTCCTCTGTCCCTGAAGGATATCGGCAGAGTCTTGAGACTTGATGAACAGAAAATCGATGAAGGCAGGAAGCTCATCAGGCTCTTCTGTTCACCCACCGTCCCTTCCGCGAAGAACGGATACTTCCAGAGGAACCTCCCTCAGTTCTTCCCGGATGATTGGAAGAGATTCATCGAGTACAACAGAAGGGATGTCGAGGTGGAAATCGCCATAGCGAAGAAGCTCTCCCCCTTCCCCGTTCCTGACTTCATCTGGGATGAGTACCACCTGAGCGAGCGGATCAACGACAGAGGCGTGCTTGTCGACACGGCATTCGCGAGGAAGGCCATAGAGCTTGATGATGCGGCGAAAAGGGAAATCGTCAACCGCATGCAGGTCATAACCGGCCTTGAGAACCCCGGATCCGTGCAGCAGCTCAAGACGTGGCTCAGGGAGAACGATGTCGATATCGAGTCTCTTGGCAAGAAGGAAGTCAAGGCTCTTCTTGATAAGGTGCCGCCAGAGCTGAAAGAGGTGCTGGAACTCAGGCTGAAGCAGTCGAAGTCATCGGTGAAGAAGTATCAGGCGATGGTGAACGCCGCATGCTCTGATGACAGGGCGAGAGGCATGTTCATGTTCGGAGGAGCCTCAAGGACTCTCCGATTCTCCGGCCGTCTCATTCAGCTTCAGAACCTTCCACAGAACCACATCGAGAAGCTCGCGGAGGCTAGGGATGACGTGATGAAGCTCGATTACGGCATCCTCTCATCAATCTACGATGATATCCCCGATACTCTCTCACAGCTCATCAGGACAGCTTTCATCCCCGCACCCGGATACCGCTTCATTGTCTCGGACTTCTCCGCGATAGAGGCCAGGATTCTTTCATGGCTTGCCAGAGAGGAATGGAGGATGGAGGTCTTCAGGGAGAACGGAGATATCTACTCGGCAACCGCCTCAAAGATGTTCGGCGTTCCTGTCGCCAAGCACGGTCTGAATGCGGAACTAAGGCAGAAAGGGAAGCAGGCGGAGCTTGCCTGCATAGCAGAAGGAGAACTGGTACTCACAGACTGCGGACTTATCCCAATTGAGG
>CASFLH010000015.1 GCA_949295505.1 uncultured Spirochaetales bacterium
AACACCATTCTACCATGGCACTCAGAGGGTTCGATTCCCAATGGGTGCTTTTATTGTAAGGATTTATCTGCTTCTTCTATCAAAAAGCAATAAAAAATGAAGGGCTGCTACGAAAGCCTAGACTTTCTTAACAGCCCCTTTATTTCTGAGTGATAATGCGTCTTTTGGCTCATATTCCGCCAGTCAGCTAAAAAACAATCATAGAATTTGCCACATATGGAAAACTGCCGTAGACTGTAACTGGAGGCAGTTATGAATCGCAGAACCACTTCAGAGCTTATTGATGCCGCAATGGGAAGGATACCTTGCGACCTGGTAATCAGGAATGCGGAAGTCGTTGATGTATGCAACAAAGAGACGTTCCGGGCAGATGTATATATTTACAAGGGGTTTATCGCGGGCTTTGATGGAGAAAGAACCGCAAAAGAGGAATACGATGCCAAAGGGCGATACCTTCTGCCGGGGCTCATTGACGCGCATTGTCACATCGAGTCTTCCCACCTGTCCCCTTCGGAATTCTCGGATGCCGTAGTTCCATGCGGTACAACCACTGTTATTGCTGACCCCCATGAAATCTGCAATGTCACAGGCCTCGATGGCATGGAATATATGCTGAAATCTTCTGAGAACATTCCGCTCTCTGTCTTCCTGATGTTCCCCTCCTGTGTTCCTGCCACGCCATTTGAGCATGCGGGAGCTATTCTCAATGCTCCAGAAATCGAGAAGTTCATTGATAACCCCAGGGTCCTCGGCCTTGGAGAGATGATGAACTACCCTGGCGTCGCTTCATGCGATGAGACTGTGATGGCGAAACTCAAGACTGCATATTGCCGCAGGAAGAATATCGACGGGCACGCGCCATCCATAACAGGACCGGCTCTTGACGGCTACGCAGCTGCCGGCATAACCACGGACCACGAATGCGAGACACCGGAGGAACTGCACGACAAGATCAGGAAAGGCATGTACGTGATGCTCCGCGAAGGCACGGCATGCCGCAATGTGCTCCAGCTGCTGCCGGGCGTGAATGAGCGCAATTCCTCGAGACTGCTCTTCTGCACGGATGACAGGCAGCCGCAGTCAATAGTAAGGGATGGGCATGTAAACTATGGTGTGTCATTGGCAATACAGAATGGGCTTGATCCGATCACTGCCATCGCAATTGCCTCGCTGAATGCGGCACAGTGCTATCATCTCGATGATCGCGGAATGATCGCGCCTGGCAAGAGAGCGGATTTCATTCTCACGTCTTCCATCGATAAAGGAATCAAACCAGAGGAGGTGTTCATCCTCGGAAGAAAAGCAGCCTCTGACGGGAAGATAATCCTCAAGGCACCGCACACAGAGCCAGAGAATGTATCCGGCAGGATGGATGTGAAGGATTTCTCCGAGAAGAAGCTGTCGCTCCGCCCTGGTACGGATCACGTGAGGGTTATTGATATAATCCCCGGAGGTGTCGTCACTGGAAAGGGAGAGGCCTGGATAAAGCGCGACCCAGAAGGTGAATGGATCCATGAAGACGACAAGGATATCCTCAAGCTTGCCGTTATAGAGCGCCATCACGGAACAGGCAATGCGGCAACTGCACTGATCAGGGGATACGGGATGAGGCATGGAGCTGTCGCCGTCTCGATAGCACATGATTCACACAATATAATCGTCATCGGGGACAATGATCACGATATGGCCGCAGCTGTCAGGAAGCTCATATCAATCGGTGGCGGCATGACAATGTTCAAGGATGGGAAAGAACTGGGAACACACCAGCTGGAGATTGCAGGCCTGATGACGGACAAGAGGCTCGAGGAAGTGACTGCATGCCTTGATGAGATGCATGACACGGCAAAGAAGGAACTTCAGATAAGCAGTGGTATAGATCCGTTCATGACACTCTGTTTCATGGCTCTCCCTGTCATTCCTGCCCTGAAGCTCACGGATTGCGGTTTGTTTGACGTAGAGTCATTCGCTTTCACTGATATCGGGATCAAGGAGTGAGAGCGCAGCACGGATCTCACTGTCCCTGAATCCTTTGCGAAGGAGGGTTGCTCTGGCACCCTCCTTGCCTTTCTTCCTTATAAGGCTGTCAAGGCAAGCGGCAAGCGGCTTGAGGTAGCTTTCATCATCCCATGCCTCAGACAGGACTTCATCAGCAATGTCCTGCGGTGTCCCCTTCTCAAGGAGCCGCATACGCAAAAGTGCTCTGCCCTCCGGATTTCTCCGCAGGCGCGACCGGATATAACTTTCCGCAAAACGCATTTCTGAAAGACTTCCCTCGTCCAGCAGGCGGCTCACAGCTTCATTGATATCATCATCGCTGCAGCCTTTATCATGCAGCTTCTTCCTGATTTCCTTCTCCGTATGCTCACGTAGCGCAAGAAGGCTCAGTGCACGGTCGTACGCTTCCATACCTCGATGATATAAAAAATGACCAGCTCGTGAAAGCCGGCCATTTCGTGAAGAGAAGAAGTGATTATCTCTTGGAGAACTGGAAGCGTCTTCTTGCTCCCTTCTGACCATACTTCTTTCTCTCGACCATTCTGGAGTCTCTGGTCATGAGTCCTGCCGCATGGAGTGCTGCGCGGAGATCTGCATCATAGTTGACGAGAGCCCTTGCAAGACCATGTCTGCATGCCTCTGCCTGGGAGCAGATACCACCACCAGCAACTGTAATCACGAGATCATACTTGCCTGTAGTCTCTGTTACCTCAAATGGCTGAAGGACCTTTGCAGCATTGATTGCATCTACGAAGTACTCCTCGAGCTTCTTTCCGTTGACCTTCACCTGGCCATTGCCTTCCCTGAGATAGACTCTTGCTACGGAAGTCTTGCGGCGACCGACGCCGTGACCGAGGTTGATTGACTTGATATCTTCTTTCTTGGTAGCCATCCTGCCTCTCCTTAAATCTCAACAGCAATCGGCTGCTGTGCCATGTGCGGGTGCTCTGCACCAGCATAAATCTTCACGTTGCCGAAGAGCTTTCTTCCAAGTCTGTTGTTAGGAAGCATTCCCTTCACAGCGTGCTCCATCGGATAGGTGGGCTTGCGTGCTACCATCTTTCCATACGGCTCAGCCTTGAGTCCGCCTGGATACATCGAGTGGCGATAGTACATCTTGTCTGCCATCTTGTTGCCGGTGACTTTAGCCTTGGCTGCGTTGATGATGATTACGTAATCACCGATTTCCTGGTGAGGTACGTACTCTGCCTTGTTCTTGCCTCTGAGGAGGAATGCTGCCTCAGCAGCTACTCTTCCGAGCGGCTTTCCCTCTGCATCGATGAGATACCATTTCCTCTCAATCGACTGCGGTTTGATGAAAATAGTCTTCATAAACTCAACCTTCATTCTTTTTCTCTAAGACAGTGTCTCTCCTCTAGGGGGCAAAGCTCCCATCAAGGACGCATCGGTCCGGCATATGGACCGGAATGTAACAGGTCACCGAATCCTGAGGCGCTTTCCGGTTCTCTGGAGTTCCCGGGGAAAGGAAGTTTCAGTGAAGATTGCTCTTCGGCTCCGAGAAACGGCAGCGATTCCTGAGAATATCCTGCTGCATCCGCTCATGCGAGAGTATGCGTTCACACGCACGGAATTGCATTATATCGAAGAATGCATTCCTGTGTAAAGATATATTCAAAGCTTCTCCAGAGCCGCGAAAGCCTCGATGAATTTCGCGGTTCTGCCCTTGAAATCTATTACCAGTATCCTGTTGCCGTTCTTCAGTTCTATATCGCGGATGATTCCTTCTCCATAATTGGAACTCCGAACCCTGTCCCCTGCGCTGAATGTGTTCGCTTCATTCCTGACAGGCCGCTCAGATGCGGGGGCAGTCTTCCCCTTTATGCTGATTGAAGACGCCCAGGAGGGTTTGTTCTCAACGCTTTCATAATGGCGCCGTGGAGTGATGGAAGAGCCGACATATCCCATTGTAGATGATGAAGGGCGTCCTTTCATATATGCAGTCTCTCCGGAAAGCAGACTTTCAGGTATCTCCCCCATGAAACGGGATGGGATATGGTATTCCGTACGCCCCCACATTGACCGCGTCCCTGCAAATGAAAGGTAAAGGCTCTGGCGCGCGCGTGTCATGGCAACATACAGGATACGGCGCTCCTCCTCCGTCTCCCGCGTAGTCTCCACGCTTCTGCCCGGAATGATCTCATCCTCCATGCCGACAACGAAGACACGGTCGAACTCAAGCCCCTTTGTGTTGTGCATCGTCATCAGCGTGACACCCTCCTCATCGCGAGGATCATGATCGCCAAGCGTGGTTGAATCAAGGGTGAGTTTCTCAAGGAAAGCCGAAAGTGCTTCCCTTCCAGACCCCGCCTCAGACAGCACTGAGACGAGCTGTCCGAGATTCTCCAGCTTCGTTTTCCTTACAGTCCGGTCCGTTTCGCGGTTATACAGGTCATAAATCTGGAAATCCTCAAGGGCCTTGTTCATCATATCGCCGAGATTCTCATCCTCTTCAAGACGCCTCTCCGCATTCTCCCATGCGGAAAGGAAGACAAGCGCATTGCTCCTTATGGTGCCGGATGTGCTTTCAGAGAACTTCCGCATGGCTTCCAACAGGTCGGCATCAAAGGCTGTTATCTTCTCGATCTTGGCTTCCCCGAGCCCGCGGGGAGGCTTGTTTATGATGCGGCGGAAGCTCACCGTGTCGCGATGATTCATCAGCAGTCTGAGAACGGAAAGCGCGTCCTTGACCTCTTCGCGTTCATAGAAGCGTAGCGCGCCTATGACCTTGTAAGGGATTCTGCGATCAGTGAAAGCCTGTTCAAAAGCCTGAGACTGCGCATTGGTGCGGTAAAGCACCGCGGTATTGTCATAATCACCAAGATTCCTCAGCAGATTGCCGATTCTTTCCGCTTCTGCCTTTCCCGACATACTGAACATCACCGCAGGCTTCGGCCCCTGCAGGTTCTCTGCGCTCACAAGCTCTTTCCTGTGCCTTTCCTTATTGTGGGAGATCAAGGCTCCCGCTGCTGAGAGTATTTCCGATGTCGAGCGGTAATTCTTCTCCAGTTTGATCTCCCTGACATTCTCGAACGATGACGTGAATGTGAGTATGTTCGTTATATCAGCGCCGCGGAATGAATAGATTGACTGATCATCATCTCCGACAACGACAAGCTGTGTTGCGGGACCGATCAGATTCTGCAGGAACTCGAACTGCATTCTATTGGAATCCTGATACTCATCGACAAGAACCATCCTGAAGCGGCCACGGATCGCATCCCCGGCCTCCTTGTCATTGCGAAGCAGCTCCGTAGGCTTGGATATGAGATCAGCGAAGTCAGCATTGCCTGAAAGGGCAAGAGCATCCTCATACTTACGGAAAAGTGTTGAGAAATCATAATCAGGGAGAAGCTTTTCAAGGCCGGGGGAATCTGGCGTGAGCCCCCTGTCCTTTGCTTTTGATATCGCCTTCACGACTTCCCTCAGCGACTTCTTGTCGAGAGATGAGACCGTATCGAGAAGGGAAAGTGAATCGGAATCGTCATAAATGCAGAAATCCGGAGACAGCCCGATTCTTGTGCCATAACGTCTGAGGATGTATGCGCCAAACGAATGGAAGGTGCGCATCTCGAGTCCGGAGAGATCCGTATCAGGAAGCATGGCAGAGACCCGGTCCCTCATCTCCTGTGCGGCACGGTTGGTGAAGGTCACCGCCAGTATCTGATAAGGACGGCAGATACCGTTTTCTATCGCATATGCGATCTTTGCTGTTATGGTACGTGTCTTGCCGGAACCTGCACAGGCAAGAATCAGGAGATTGTGATCGAAATCAAGGACAGCCTCCCGCTGTTCTGGATTGAGAGAAGAAAGATCAATCAATCAGAACTCCTTCCAGGTCCACTCCCCTTGTGCGGGTAATGCCAGCCCTGACCCTGTCACCAGCTTTCATGCCGCGCCCCATCACAACAGTAAGGCCATCAACATCGGGAGCTTCCGCATAGATCCTGCCGATCGCAAGATCCTCGCCTTCCACCTTTTCCTCTATCAGGACTGTGTACTCTTTCCCTACAAAGCGTTCCAGACGCTCTGCCGTGATGTCCTCCTGCAGCGCCTCAAGCTCCTTCTGCCACTTGGCGGCTTTCCTGCCTGCCTTCAGATGCTCTTCTTCCCCACGCATATCATAGGCCGGCGTATCCTCTTCGCGTGAATACAGGAACGATCCCATCCAGTCAAACCTTGCGTTCCTCACGAACTCAAGAAGCGTATCGAAAGCTTCTTTATCCTCTCCAGGGAAACCGAGCATCAGCGTCGTTCTGATCACAGCATCCGGCAGCGCTGTCCGTATGCGGTTGATAAGATCCAGATAAATCTCAGGATTGCCTGTCCTCTTCATCGCCCGCAGAACTTCCGGATCCGCATGCTGGAACGGGATATCGAAATAAGGGAGAATCTTCTTTCTTTCACTGCAGAGCTCAATCAGGCCTTTCGGGAATGTATCAGGATGTATGTAGAGCATCCTGAGCACAAAATCACCATCAAGCGATGAAAGCCTGTCCATCAGCTCGACGAATTTCGACTCTCCTCCATTGTCAGTACCATATGCACCAAGATCCTGAGCAACTACATTGAGCTCATAGATGCCCGAAGCGATGAGCCTTTGTGCCTCTTTTATGATTTTCTCCATCGGACGTGATCTCAGTGGTCCTCTGATGACTGGTATCGCACAATATGAGCAGCGATGATTGCAGCCCTCGCTGATCTTCAGGTATGCAGATCCAGGGTAGTTCAGCAGGATCTTCCTGTCATCCCGCTCATCATCTGGATCAGGATAATCCGGGAGCAGCAGCTTTTCCTTTCCGGCGAGAATCTCCGGGAAAAGAGAGAGGTCCCGGTTGCCGAAAATGGCATCCGCCTCTTCCAGCTCAATATCCTGCCCATAACGCTGGGCAAGACAGCCTGCAAGAATGATCCTGGCAGATGGATTCGCCTCATGCAGGGCAAAGAATGAATCTATTGATTCCTTCTTAGCGCTTTCGATGAATCCGCATGAATTGACGACTATGACATCAGCATCCCCCACATCCTCTGTCCGCTCGTATCCATTCTCCATTGCATATGTAAGGAGTATCTCTGAATCAACCTGATTCTTGGCACAGCCAAGGCTTTCTATATATATGCGCTTCACAGCGCCATCGTAGTCGATAGCAGAAGGTATTGCAATATTGCCTTTTCCACTACACAGAGAAGGAATGGAATCATATCATCTATGTGGAATGGAACGCATAATCAGGGTACGCAGTCTGCTGATAGACAGAGATGAGCAGTCTCTCACCGCCTTAGGGAGAGCCAAGGAAGAAGAACTACGGAAATGCGGATTAATCGCATCACCGCTTTTCAAAGCTGTCTGCATCGCTCCCATGCTCCAGGAACAGCGTCTAGGATACTTTTCCCCATCAGATCTTCTGATAGTCATCTCGGAGGAAATTACCAGAAACTCGGAAGAAACAATGAGAAACATATTCCTGCATGAGCTTGCCCATGCGCTGGACTACAACCTTCACGGGGTACTTTCCGGCCATGGCAAGCTATTCAGAGAGTGCTGTGCTGCGGTCGGGGTCGATCCAGGATTCGAGAAAAGCCATGTCAGGACATCCCTGGCGAAGAACAATGAGAAGAAAAACCGCATAAGGAAGCTTCTTGCCCTCTCATCATCTCCCTTTGAAAATGAGGCGGCAGAGGCCATCAGAAAGGCAAAAGCGCTGATGGCAAGGGATGGTATCTCACTGGATGAGAGGCCGGACAGGAAGATATACATGGTACCCATGTATCAGGCGAAACGCTTTCCTTTCTTCATAAGGATGCTCTTATCGTATATCTCGGACACAACAGGCGTTTATATCGTGATCTCCCAGGATGAGAGAGCAAAGACAGCCGTCGCATACGGAAGCCTGGAAGAGACAGAAGCCTCAATATACCTCTATGACTATCTGATCGGGGAAATGGAAAGGGAAATAAGGGAACGCAGACGAAACGGAGAACATATCTCAAAGGACAGCTTCATCTCCGGAGCAATTGCAGAGCTTTCGAGGAAAACATCGGATACTGTCTCTGATACAGCCCTTACCGCCATTAAAGCCGAAAACAGAAAAATGGCAAAGGAAATAATCTTCCCGGATGTGAAGCTCAGACGGCGGTCAGCTGTATCACACGGAGGAGATGCCGAAAGCTATGCAAAAGGACTTGGATTCGGGACAACGCTTTCCATACCCATGTCAATCGGGCATAAAGCCCTTGAATGAGTATGGGAACAAAAGCCACCAGTTGATATAATGCGCCTATGATTTCCCTTGAACCGAGAAAGATGCGGGGCACTGTGGAGGTACCCGCTTCGAAAAGCCAGACAATCAGAGCTCTCCTCATCGCCGCCGCGGCAGAAGGGCGCTCAGTAATAAGGCATCCTCTGATCTCATCCGACACCATATCCTGCATTGGAGCAGTCAGGGCAATGGGAGCCAGAGTGACAATCAGCGAGGATGAAAGCGTTATATATGTGGATTCAGACGGATTCAGCGCTTCTGATCCTGTGTCAGTGGATGCAGGCAACAGCGGGACGACCACGTATCTTCTGCTGCCAATGGCCGCATCCTTCTCCGCACCTGTCACGATAACAGGTGACGAACAGCTCAGAAGACGTCCAACTGCCCCACTTGTGGCTGCCATCAGGGCAATGGGAGCTGAGGCTGAAGATACCGAAGGAAAACCGCCTGTGATGGTGAAAGGCCCCCTTCTCGGCGGACATGTATCGATTGAATGCAGAACAAGCCAGTATCTCTCTGGGCTGCTGCTCTCAGCACCCCTTGCAGAAGGAAGGACAATCATCGACTGCCCTGTTCTCTTTGAGAAGCCATATGTATCGCTGACACTGGGATGGTTAGACAGGCAGGGAATCAGATACAGCATCTCAGAAGACTATATGCATTCCGAGATAGAAGGCGGACAGCACTACAGGCCTTTTGATGAATACATCAATGGTGATTTCTCCTCGGCATCATTTTTCTTCGTGGCCGCGGCAATCTCAGGAACCGCGATTACGGTGCAGGGACTGGACAGAGACGATCCGCAGGGAGACAAGGCGATACTTACCATACTCGAGGAAATGGGATGCACAGTCACATGGGAAGGCAATGCCGTAACCGTGATAGGCCCTGAAAGGCTCCAGGGCGGTGAGTTCGATCTCAATGCGATACCTGACACGCTTCCCATCCTGTCAATCGCAGCAGCTGCCGCTCATGGAGACACACACCTCACGAACGTGCCCCAGGCAAGGATCAAGGAAACGGACCGCATCAGATGCATGCATGACAATCTCTCCCTTCTCGGTGTCGATGCAGAGGAAGAAAGCGATGGACTGCTGATCCATGGACGAGGAATGATACATGGTGCACAGTGCAAAGGATATGGGGATCACAGGATTATCATGGCATTGGCTGTCGCTTCTGCCGCTTCCGATGCACCAATCGTCATCGATGATGAGAAAGCCGCTGCGGTGACTTTCCCGTCATTTTTCTCTATTCTTGACTCGATAAGGAAATAAGGAGACTGACATGAAGGATTTCAGATCAGATACATTCACACAGCTCACAGAAGCAATGAGAAAAGCCATGTATGAGGCGGAGACAGGTGATGATGTCTATGGGGAGGATCCTACAGCCCAGCATCTGCAGCGCATGGCCGAAGAGATCACAGGAAAGGAAGAATCCCTTATCGTCTCATCAGGCTGCATGGGTAATCTGATACCTCACATGATAAAAGGCGGCAGGGGCAAGGAGGTCATATGTGCTCCTGAATCTCACATCGTGCGCCATGAGATAGGTGCGGTGGTCTCCCTTTCCGGCACGCTTCCTGTACTGGTTCCTTCAGATAACGGAATCATGAGTGCAGAAGACGTGGAGAAGAATATACACGGCTATGCGTATGACATGTCTGAAACCGCAATGATTGAGACAGAGAACACCACATCCGGTCTGATCTACCCTATGGAGAACCTCCGTGGTATCAGGGGAATCGCCGATGAACATGGATTATGGGTGCACATGGATGGAGCCAGGATATTTAACGCATCCGTCGAGACAGGAATTTCCGTCAGAGAATATGCCTCGACGGCGGATGATATCACATTCTGCCTGTCAAAGGGCCTTGGCTGCCCCGCTTTCTCCGTACTCTCCTCCACTCATGAGTTCATCAGGGAAGCAAAGCGCTGCAGGAAGATACTTGGCGGAGGAATGAGGCAGATAGGAATCCTGGCAGCAGCCGGGATCTATGCTCTTGAGCATAATATCGGCAGGCTGAAAGACGACCATGAACATCGCGCCGCTATCTCAAAAGCAGTGGAGGAGACAGGCTGGGCAGATGTGCGCATCTCGGCAACAAACATGATCTTCTTCACATCCCGTTTCCCGATGCAGAACATCATTGCCGCATTCAGGGAAAAAGGAGTTCTGTTCCTCGAGGACGGTGGCATGGGACGCATCGTGACCTCGCTGAACGTGACTGATGAGGACACAGAGGAGACAATCAGGATCATCCGTGAGATGAAGGAGTCAGAATTCTCAAGATGAAAACAGTAATCGCGCTTCACACAGGAACAGGCAACAGTCTGTACATTGCAAAGAGGATCCCGGATGCGGAAATTCATTTCATCGATGAATTCCTTTCCGGGAACTATGTGCTTCCAGAGGATACCGACAGGCTTGGCATCATCTTCCCCGTATACTGCTGGGGACTTCCCTACCCTGTAAGGGCTTTCATCAGGGAATGCCTTGCAAAGAGAGACAACTCCTCACTCGGCTATGTGTTCGGTCTCGCCACATGCGGTGCCTTTCCTCTTTACACCCTATATGATCTCTCCGCATCTCTTTCAGATGCAGGAATCGCGCTCTCATATGGCCGCTCGTTCAAACTGCCGGATGCATACCTGCCACTGCAGAAGAAAGCTGTGGATGAAGGGACTGCCAAAGCCGCAGCGGAAGCAATTGAAAGCTGTCTTTCAGAAACTGTCGCGGACATAATGAACGAGACAATACGCATACCCCGCCGCGGCCCTGGCTGGAGGCTTGTAAGAGCCTTGTCATCCGCCGGAATGAAACCGCGCGAGAACAAGACACTGAGAGTGAATTCCCGCTGTACAGGCTGTGGCATATGCGCCTCCGTCTGCCCGATGGGAAACATCAGCATTGAAGACGGCCATCCCTCTTATGCGGATAATTGCATTTCCTGCTTTGCCTGCTACCACAGATGTCCCGAGAATGCTATAGATTATAAAGGTGCGTCCGGACAGTACAGAGGGCTGGTGGAGACCAGTGAACTCATGAGAAAAGGACGCTGACACCATTCCGGAGGAAAAATGAATTTCGATATTTCAGCGGATCGTCGCAATACCAACAGTATCAAATGGAACAAAGAGGCGATTGAGAATATCTCTGCCAACCCGGACGCAGAGCCCTTCTGGGTTGCCGACATGGACTTCTATCCAGAAATGCACATACAGGAAGCTGGCAAAACGCTCGCAGGTCTTGGCATTTACGGATATCCATCATTCCCGAAAGACACATCAGCCGTTGCCGCATGGCTGCGCGCAAAACATGGGTGGATCCTGCCCAAGGAGAAAATCATATTCGCCCAGGGGCTGCTGCATGCGCTTGCACTCTCAGTGAATCTCTTCACTGAAAAGGGTGGCCGGCTGCTTGTCTGCTCACCGATGTACAGACCATTCAGGGAAATTCCTGAGAGGAACGGACGGAAACTGATAGAGCATAACCTGGCATACGAGGACGGTTCATTCCATCTCGACAGGGAACGTTTCGCCGCGGATGCGGAAAAGGCCGACATGATAATCTTCTGTTCTCCTCAGAATCCTTCCGGAATCGTATTCTCAGAGGATGAGCTTGCATTTGTGCTTAACGTCGCGAAGAACAGGAACATTCCGATTGTCTCCGATGAGATACACTCAGATCTTGTCCATCCTGGCTCAAAGCACATACCGCTAGGTCTTGCCAACGAGAAAGTCGGAGCAGCCTGCATCACGCTATTCGCGCCATCAAAGACATTCAACATCGCAGGTGAGCACTGTGCGTTCGCGGTTTTTTCTGACAGCAGCATGGAAGAAGCTTTCAGGAAAGCAGAGAGCGCTCTCTGGCTCAATGAGACAGCTCTGTCTGCGGGGGAACTTGCGTATGCAGCTTATACGAAGGGCTTTGAATACAACAAAGCGCTATGCAGGTATCTGGGTGAAACTGCTGAAGCAATGCGTTCCTACCTGAGAGCGAACTGTCCTGGCATGAAGATGGTGAATGGACAGGCTTCATTCGTCACATTCATCGATTGCGGCGAGTATTACCAGAGAATTGAAGCGGAAGTGCTGGGGCATCCTGACAGGTACAGAGGAGGAGAAGGCGGCGGAGTGCTTTCCCGCTTCTTCGGAGTTGCTGCAGGGGTGGCCATGAATGACGGCACCTGGTTCGGAAGCGATTGGAAGACTTTCGTGCGCTTCAATTACGGCACATCCAGGGACAGGGTTATGAAAGCACTGGAGCGAATGGTCAGAGCAGTGAAATCCCTGTAACAGCATTGCCATTCGCATCAATGAGAGTGCCCGCTTTCCAACCTCGCACATAGAGAAGGACAGCGAGGCACTTTTTCTTATACAGCTCCTCCATGGCAGCGGCATATGCTGTTACCTGGCCCCTGTGCTGCTCTTCGTTCATGTACCGGTCTGTCTTGTAGTCGACAACGAGGTTCCATTCCTTTCCGAAGACAAGGAGATCCGCAGAACCTTCTCCTACTCCATCATTCATCGGATAATAGAATCTCACCTCGGTCTCCGTGCGTCTTCCAGCTATGACGCTGGCATAGAATTCCGAAGAGAGGAAACTGCTTGTTATCCCATCGACAGTCTCTGAAATCACGGCCTTCTCATCCTCTGAGAATCCAGGGGGGAAGGAAATGAGTACCTGCTCTCCCTTGACAGCTGCCTCGAGAGCTGCATGAACAATAGTGCCGAACGCATCATAGGCATTGCGTGCGGCAACCACGCTGTCTGAAACCAGAGCAGGAAGTTCCTCGCCGCCGGAGATCTGAACCTCGCTGCGTGAAGCATCCTTGACGCCAAAACGCCGTCTGGAGTAACCAGGCGCGGATAAAACCGGCTGCTGATACCATTCATCCCTGCTGCGAGCCCCTGCCCTGCTGAAGAATTCCTCCTCTGCCGCGGATGGTATCTCACCCGCTTCCGCCTGACAGCCTTCACGGTAGATATCGAGAAGCGATATACCCGTATGCCTCTTTCTCATGTGCGCTGTAACCACGATGTGGTCAACAGCCCTTGTGAGCGCTACATACAGCAGTCTCCTGAGCTCTGCGTTCTCCCTACGCTGCCTGAAAAGAGCCAGCTCATGCAGAATCAGATTCTGGCAGCCCTCGGTAAGGTCAGGCATGATGCAGGGATATTTCCCATCCAGCACTACAAGATGGTTACGTCCCTCCTGATTTCCAGATCCATGGTCAGCGTCGGCGAGAAACACTATGGGAAACTGCAGCCCCTTCGAACGGTGTATCGTCATGATCTGCACGCCATCCATCTCAAGATGCTGCACCGATGCGTTGCGAAGCTTTCCAGCCTGTCCTATCAGGGGACGGAGGTAATCAAGGAATGCTGTGAGAGGACGGCCACTGCCGTCAAAAAGCTCTGCAGCTGCCCAGAGGTAGCTGAAATGCTCCTCATATGCTTCAAGATATGGGGAGGAATGCAGATACACGCTGTATCCGCTCTCATGAAAAAGCCTGGAGATAATCTGGGATATCCTGCATCTGCCAACCATTCCCCTGAGGTGGCAATACAATAATCTGACATTTTCAAAAGCCTCTCTGTCCCTCTCTGACGGGAATGAAGGCTCGGAAGCAAATGCGGCACTGTCATCATCCGCAAGGAAGAGGAGGCCTTCATCGGATATCCTCGCAAACGGCGAACGCAGTACCGCCATATATGAGAGCCTGTCTTCCGGATATACCAGAAGCTGCAGGAACGCGTAGATATCCCAGCCAACGCCCTCAATCGTCGCTGACGTGCTCTCCTGCACGGTATAAGGGATACCACAGAGCCTGAACGCCCTTTCAATCGGCATCTGCGGTGCTGTTGTCCTTAAAAGAACCGCGATGTCACTATAAGATGGCCGGCGGAGGCCCCCTTTCCCATCGGGAATCAGGTAGCCATCACCTCCAACCATTTCAGCAATGCGGCGGGCAATGAACAGAGCCTCCGAATCTTCCGCGCTTGCATCGCCCTCACCCTGCGCTGAGGAGTCAATAGCGTAAAGCTCGATCACAGGAGAGACTCCGGCTTTCGCCTCTCGCGCCTTTATTGTCTCCGAAGAAGCATGGAACGACATGTATGGAACACCGGTAAGGGTGGACATGAATGCTTCGCTTTCCATATCCTCATCCGAAGGTCCTGCTGCGAACACCGACTCAAACACTCTATTGAAGTGTAATATAAGCGCCGGTTCTGAACGATAATTAGCAGATAGTGATAAATTCACACCACCCATCTTCCTGATATCGCTGCGAAGCGAACGGAACACCGATACATCCGCTCCCCTGAAATAGTAGATGGACTGTTTGTCATCACCAACGAAGAACAGTTTCCCTCTCTCGATATCCTTCACATCCGGAATTGACGCGGAATGAGCTTCCATCCTCTCCGCAAGAAGATAAAGAAGGTCGCGCTGCCTGCTGTTGTTGTCCTGGAATTCATCCACCATGATGTACCTGAAGCAGCTCTTGTAGTAATCCCGGACATCCAGATTTGTCAGCAGCACTTCCCGGCACATGGACTCGGTATCACGATAGGTAAGCATACCGAGAAGGCGTTTGCGGCTCTGCACTCTTGATACAAAGGAAGCAATAACGCTGCTCACCGCCTCAGCCTCGTCTTCTGTCTCTTTCAACACCTGCAGGGCTTTAAGGGATTCAAAGAATGCCTTGCAGTCGTTTTCCTTTATGAAATCCTTAAGTTCCCTGTCCGCCGCCTTGCGGAGCTTATTCAGATTCAGTCCAGGCAGAGCGGAATAATCGCCATTACTGTAAGCTTCCAGAGCACGCTGGATTTCAGTATGCTGCCCGTTTTCAGGATTGGCTTCATCAAGGGAGGCAAGTGAGCGGAAGATATACGAGGCCGTGGAGGTGATCCTGTTCTCCAGCAAGGCTATGATTGCTTTATAAGAAGAAGCATTCTTCGTTCTATCGAACGCTGTGAGTATATCCGTCTCCTCCAAGGCGATGCGGGCGAAGAGATCAAGCAGCTCGGTATTTCTGTAGAGCGACGAAAGTATCATGAAGCCTTCTTTAAGCTCATCCTCCTCCTGAAGGCTCTCATACACTTCGCGCACCAGGTCCTCTGCCGCGCCCTCCTCTGCCTCAAGGGACTGGAAATCACGCATGACGCCGAAGCTGAGGGAATCAGTACGGGCTATCTCACTCCAGAAAGAATCCATGGTGGATATCCTCGCCTTAGGAAAATGCTCAGCAAGATCCTCCGCGACCATGGGATCATCTGCAGCTGCAAGCACGAGCAAAGAATAGATACGCTCATACATCTCCGCAGCAGCCTTCTTTGTGAATGTAAGAGTCAGGATCTCATCAGAATGAGCCTTGCCGGAGAGCACCAGCCGCACGAAGCGGAGAGAGAGGACTGTAGTCTTACCGGAACCGGCTCCAGCGGAGACAACTGTTGAGGTGTCGGAGAAAATGGCAGCCTTCTGCTCCTCAGATATGTTTATTCCCGAAAGCGATAGAAGTTCTTCGAATGTCATCTTACCCCGAACCTCCTTCTGCAGATTCCGCGGTATGTGCATCCCTTGCAGTTCGTGTCACTGCTTACCGCATGCCAGTCCCCTCTGGATATTCCATCCGCAGCCTCGGAGAGAAGCGCGACAAGCTCATCCCGGGACGGGGTCTCTGAAGACGCTGTTATCTTTCCATCAAGAAGCGAGACAAAGAACGCTGAGGCAACGGGAAGGGCAAACGAATCACTCCGGCTAAGAAGCAGTCTATAAAGATGGAACTGGAAGCTTTTCTCCGCCTTCAGGCTGCTCTGGAAGCTCCGCCCCTTCTTGTAGTCATAAACGATGTATGCGCTGCCGTCTTTTGTCTCCGCGATTCTGTCGACGCGTCCTTCCAGAACGAATCCTTCCTCACTGAATGCGACCGCAAGACGCTCTTCCAGTCCCTTTCCACTGCCGATAGAAGAAGATATCTCATCCATCTGCCGTACCACAGAAATGAGTTTCGGAAGGTATCTTGAGCGCAGATATGAAAGCAGGAAGGCTGTTGGCTTTGAAGCCGATGACGGCATATCACGGGAAGTTCCATCATGACCATAGCTCTTTCCATCCGACCAGAGCGACATCTCTTCATCAAAAAGCCTTGGCACATCCGCATCAGGATTGCTGCATTCCTGTCTGTAATAGCGCTCAAGGATGCTATGTAGTCTGGATCCGATCTCGAGATGATCCATATCAACAGGTTCATACGCCGGCAGGTCTTTAAGAGAGAATACGTATTGCAGCGCGTACATATAAGGGCACTTCGCATACGCGTTATATGAGGAATAGGAAAGCGGGACGGGCAGAGCTCTCCGGCCCCCTTCCTTTGATAGCGTCATGTCATCGCCTTCTTCCCTCCTCACCATCGCGGAAAGAGAAGCGCTCCTATAACCTCTCTGCTGCACAGGAAGTATACAGCACGGCTCCCCGCTGCTTTCAGCGCGGAGTGGGTCCTGTTGGCTTATCCTCCCCTCCTCGGAACTGCCGAGAAGAAATGAAAGAGGAAGAGAGAATCCCTCATGAGTCTCATAAGAAGCGGAAATATGCAGGTTCTCCGTCATGGCGGCATACAATGAGAGCACATCCTCTGTTATCTCAGTCTCCTCCCGATCTGACACAAGTTCATAATCCGACAGGAATGGAGCCTTACGAACACAGACACTCCCTTCATTGCTGTTCAGCCCGATGATGAACCTGTACCGAAACGGTACAGCGGCATCCTGCGTGAATGGGTAGACAGCAACACCTTCCACATGCTTCTGGGGAACATATCGCAGAGAGGTGAAATATGACATGAAAAGCGGGAAGACAGGAGAATGGAGATATCCTTCTGCAGAAGCCATGCTGCAGGCATCAAGGAATGATGAGAACTCCTTCATCACGAAGGAATATACGGCTTCATCATCTTCATTGCCATGGAACTCCTCATCAGAAAGGACCGCAGACATCAGCGTATGCAGAAGTGCCTCACAGCGGATGGGATCGGTTTCCGTCATCAGACGATCAAGGGTGAGCCTCAGCGTCCTGTAATATTCCTGGCCGGCTTCCTTCGGGAGCTTCATATACCTGTCGTTCCGCCTGTCAGGAGCGCTTGTTATGGAGAAACGCACGCTAGATGCAACAAAACGCCTCATCATCTCCGGATCCTTGAAAGGAATCGACGGATTGAGGAAGAATGCCTTGATTGAATCCAGTGAGTACGAGGATGAGTACATCTCACTGAGGCCTGAAAGAAAAGCCCCGGGAGCCGTAGAAGACACAAGAACACCTTCATGGAAATCAAGGGGTATATCAAAGAGGTAGGCTTCATCCTCGATATACGGACGCAGCCTGTCAAGCGCAGGAACGGAAATCGCGATCTCATCCAGCGTCACCCCGCTATCTGCCAGCTGTCTTATGGAAAGGAAAAGGGACCTGATCTCGCTTTTCTCATTCGTATAAACCTTCAGAACCGGTATCCCGGCTTTCAGGTCATCAATGCTTCTTATCCCGGCAAGGGTGCCAACTGCTTCCATCACGCGCCTCTCCTTTGGAAAAGCTGATGGCATTACCACGGCGTATTCCCTGTCCAGGGAATCTGGCAGGATTATAGGAGAAAAACTGCTTTCATACATGCCAAGACTGTCAAGGAAGGCCCCGTATTCAGATCTCAGGAGCTGAAGATCATATGCGGCATTGCGATTCTTCTGCCTCATGCTGATAGCCTCATCAAGGGACGGGAGTACTGGTCTGAGAAATGAAGCAAGCCTTGACTGTATCTCCGGATAAGATGGTGAGATGAAATACCGCATCCTGCCATAGAGATCTGAAGATGCATAGGAAGAGAAAATCAGCCTCTCGATATCCCCTGCAGCCCTTTTCTCTCTCATTTCTGGCATGAACTGCGCCGCGAAGCGGTCAAAAGCGATGCACGATGATGCCAGAAGGCCTTTTTTCCTCTCGTAGACGAAAAGAGAAGAGAAAGCCCTCGCGCTCTCTTCCGTAGGGAATACAAGCACCGTTCCGTTCTCAACCATATCCATCAGATCATGCAAAGCGGCCATGTAAGGATTATAGGCGAAAAACAGCAGGACCTGCTAGCAGACAGTTTCTTCTTGCCATTCGATTCCAGGAAAGCTACTCTTCTCCACATGGAAAGAAACACAGCCCCCAGGATACTGCTTGTCATAGCCATCTCGCTTTTCTTCTGGCTTGTTATAGGCCCTGTGTTTTCGGTCGTGCTGCAGCAGGCTATGCATTCCATGCAGACAGGAATCGGCATGTATGTGAGCCTGCACATACCATATGTCATGCTTTTCATCGCCCTCTTCTCAGGCGTGCACCTCATCCTTTCCACGGACATGCGTACGTTTATCTCCGGCACGTCAGGAAAATTCAGATGGATGCTGTCACTGAAGACAGGCCTGATCTATCTCCTCTTCATGGCAGCCGCCGCGCCTGTGGCCTCGAAAGGATTGCATTGGAGCGGTATAGGACTTACAGACTTTCTCTCATCCCTCATCCCGGTCATCATCCTCACGCCTTTGCAGGCGTTGTCAGAGGAAATACTATTCAGGGTGATTCCCCTGCGTTTCATACCGCAAGAGAGAATGCCCCGGAATGCTGCAGAAGCTCTGCCATATACAATCATCTCGGGACTGCTGTTTGCCCTGCCGCATCTGGGGAACAACGAGGTCACATCATCTGAAAGTGCGCTGCTGCCATTCATCTGCTACATGCTATGGGGATGCGGAGCCGCCTTCATATCCGTCGCTTCCGGTGGGTTTGAGGCTGCAATAGCAATGCATGTTGCCAATAATCTCTTCATTGCCCTCGTGATGAACTATGAGAACTCATCCATGCCGGTGAAAGCCATCTTCACAGGACCGATGGCAGGAGGAATTGCGACACTTATTGAGACAATCCTGGTATTCACCATCGTCTATTTCTATCTCTGCATTAAGCGTATCTGTCGCCCGGGATTCATGATGAGACCGGTGGAATAAGGCTATAATCACATGCAAAGGAGTTCATCTTGGCAAAATCAAAAAGAAGGAAAAGCAAGCTAAAACGTCTTTTCATAACCCTTGTCATTCTGATCATCATCTTCATAGTCCTCTGTTTTCTGACCCCATCGGAACCGGAAAGCCAGATGACAGCTTCTGGGGAGATTGCGGGACTTGAGCTGCCTATGCCGATTCCGGGAGAGCAGATTATAAAACATACAGGTTACACGCTCTCATACAATGAGGAGTTTGAGGTACCATCCTATGTGGCATACGAGCTCACGCGCGATGAGGTTCTGGGAGGAGAAGAACGGAGTGACAGCTTCAAGGCGGATCCGACAGTCAGGACCGGATCGGCTGAACTCGATGATTACAGAGGCTCCGGCTATGACCGCGGCCATATGGCACCGGCAGCGGATTTCAAATGGTCCGAAGAGGCGATGAAGGATACTTTCTATCTGTCGAACATGTGCCCGCAGGATCCATCATTCAACAGAGGTATCTGGGCTGATCTCGAAGCTGTCATCAGGACAATGGCCTATGACAACGACAGAATCTATGTGGTGACAGGGCCAGTCCTGACAGATGGGCCATATGAGACTATCGGGGATAACGAAGTCGCCGTGCCGAAGAATTTCTACAAAGTGGTCCTTGATTACACAGACCCTGGCATCAAGGCAATAGGCTTCATCCTGCCGAACGAGAATTCGGACAGGTCGCTGCAGAGCTTTGCCGTCACAGTGGATGAGGTGGAGGAAATGACAGGCATCGATTTCTACCCCGCTCTGCCTGATGATGAGGAAGAAGTGCTGGAAAGCCAGATAGACATAACAGACTGGAATTTCTCACAGTTCATGCCGACAGGAGAAGCCCCAAGCCAGGCTCAGGTTGATTATGTCTCGCCGGACGCGCCTCTTGCCGACAAGGTCCTCGATGCAGCCATATCCGTATTCATTGAAATCAAGACAGAGTTTTTCAGAAGTCTCGGCATCAGTGACCTCGCAAAATCTATTGGACTTCTCTGATTTTTCTCTCAAAAGGAAAAAGTTGGTGGTATAGTACAGAACATGGATGATTTGTATCAGCTCAACAAAGGAAAACTAGGCTTCGGTCTGATGCGGCTTCCAAAAGACGGAAGCGGCAGAATCGATCTCAGGGAAACATCGGCGATGGCTGATCGTTTCATCGAAAAAGGCTTCACTTACTTCGATACCGCTTACGTATACCAGGGGTCAGAGGAAATCTTCAGGGAGGCAATCGGATCCAGGCAGCCAAGAGACAGCTACACAATAGCCTCAAAGCTTGCCGGATGGGCACTTGCAGATGATTTCAGACCGGAACAGATGTTCGAAGAGCAGCTCAGGAGAACGGGGCTCGACTACTTTGACTTCTATCTTCTTCATAACGTTAAAACTGAGCACATACCGTTCTATGACAAATACGATGCCTGGTCCTTCTGCATGAAGCTGAAGAAGGAAGGGAAGATAAGACACTTCGGTTTCTCATTCCACGACACCCCGGAAGTGCTGGATAAAGTACTCACAGAGCATCCAGAAGCCGAGTTCGTGCAGCTTCAGATCAATTATCTTGACTGGGATAACCCCAAGGTCCAGTCAGGAGGAATCTACGAGATCGCAAGAAAGCATGAGAAGCCTATCATCATCATGGAACCTGTGAAGGGCGGCCTGCTCTCCAACCTGCAGCCGAAGATAACCGAGCCATTCGGAGAAGCCACGCCGGCATCGATGGCGCTGCGCTTCGCGGCAGGACTTGATGGTGTCCTCGCGGTTCTTTCCGGCATGAGCACGATGGCACAGCTGGAAGAGAATATAAACCTGTTTGATCCTCTGGAAAAGCTCAGAGAGAATGAGATGGGAGCTGTAAAGGCGGTGAAGAAGCGCATAGAGGACCTGCAGGTCATCGGCTGCACCTCATGCAGATACTGCACCCCGGGCTGCCCCGAGAAGATAGCGATCCCCGATATCTTCAAACTGCTCAATGATGAGGCCGTCATGAATGACAAGGAAAAACCGAAGAGCGAATATGCGGCAATGATCAAAGATGGCAAGTCAGGCCGTGCATCGAGCTGTATCAAGTGCAGCAAATGCGAGAAAGTGTGTCCGCAGAAGCTGCCGATCAGAGAACTCCTTACCGTAGCCGAAAGCAGGCTGATGTAAAAGACAACAGCCTCATCCGTCTCTTTTCAGGATGAGGCTTTTTCATCCCAGAAAAATAAACACAAGGATATGGACATGGAAGATTTGTTTCAGCTGAACAGGAAAAAACTTGGCTTCGGGCTTATGAGGCTTCCCAAAGATGGAAGCGGGAAGATCATAATCAGCGAGACAATGCGCATGGTTGACCGCTTCATGGAGCAAGGTTTCACTTATTTTGACACAGCCTACTCCTATCCGGGATCGGAGGAAGCTTTCAGGGGCGTTATCGGATCAAGATATCCGAGAGACAGCTATACAATTGCCTCCAAGATGTCCAGCGGAGCGCTTTCCGACGATTTCGGTCCTTCAGAGATGTTTGAGGAGCAGCTCAGGCGTACAGGCCTGGATTACATTGATTTCTACCTGCTTCACAGCATGCAAAGCAGCAATCTCAACATCTTTGAGAAGCATGATGCATGGGCTTATGGTCAGAAGCTGAAGAAGGAAGGGAAAATCCGTCACTTAGGATTCTCATTCCATGATACTCCGGAGCTTCTTGATAAGATCCTCACAGAACATCCGGAAGCCGAGTTCGTGCAGCTTCAGATCAATTATCTTGATTGGGATAACCCCAAGGTCCAGTCAGGAGGAATCTACGAGGTCGCAAGAAAGCATGAAAAGCCTATCATCATCATGGAACCTGTGAAGGGTGGCCTGCTCTCCAACCTGCAGCCGAAGATAACCGAGCCATTCGGAGAAGCCACGCCGGCATCGATGGCGCTGCGCTTCGCGGCAGGACTTGATGGTGTTCTTGCGGTTCTTTCCGGCATGAGCACGATGGCACAGCTTGATGAGAATACCAGAATATTCTCCCCTCTTACAGAGCTTGATGATGACGAGAAGAAGGCTATCCAGAACGTAAAGGAAAGCATAGAAAAACTTAAGGCGATCCAATGCACCTCATGCAGATACTGCACTCCGGGCTGCCCTGAGAAGATAGCGATCCCCGATATCTTCAAACTGCTCAATGACGAGGCCGTCATGAATGACAAGGAAAAACCGAAGAGCGAATATGCGGCAATGATCAAAGATGGCAAGTCAGGTCGGGCATCGAGTTGTATCAAGTGCGGCAAATGCGAGAAAGTGTGCCCTCAGAAGCTGTCAATCAGAGAGATTCTCTCCTCTGCTGAAAGCCGTCTGCTGCAGTAAGATAGCTTCTTGGATATCATAGAAAAAGGGGCTGTTAAGAAAGTCTAGGCTTTCGTAGCAGCCCTTCATTTTTTATTGCTTTGTGATAGAAGAAGCAGATAAATCCTTACAATAAAAGCACCCATTGGGAATAGAACCCTCTGAGTGCCATGGTAGAATGGTGTTTGGAGACACATCTACCATGGAAGAGTTTAGCATAAAACAGGGGTTCCTGTTCTATTCCTTCCCCCTATACGAGGAGGAGAAGGAAAAAATCGATGGATTTCTGGCACTATTGGACCGCTCCGGCGTTGAGGAGCTTATAAGGAAAAGGGCACGCAGAGGCAAGGGAGGGAGACCTCCATATGACCCATACAAGCTGTTTGCAGCGGTGCTGCTAGGGTTTGCGCTGCGCTCCCCAAGCCTGAGGGACATTGAATCATCATGCCGCAATGATCTCCGTTTTCTGTATGTGATGGAATGCGCCCACCCTACATATGCTACGATTTCGACATTCATCAATGAGGTCATCCTGCCACAGAAAGAGGAACTGTTCAGCAGGATAATGAAGGCTATGTTCCAAAGTTGCAGCATCAGTATGGAAACCTGCTATATAGACGGCACTAAGTTCGAGGCAGATGCAAACAGGTATAAGTTCGTATGGAAGCCGACGAAGTGGCATGAGAAGCTGGATGGGAAGACAAGGAACCTGCTTGCGCTGATGGGCTTTGGCGGAGATCTTCCGGCTGAAGGCCTGCTGCCATCATCACTGGTGGCCAGGAAGATAGAGAAGGCCTCGGAGCTTTCTGATGGAGGGAAAGCCTGGACAGGCATGCTTGGCAATCTTACTGAATACCTGCTGAAAATTCTTGAGTATGAAGAGAAGGAAAGGATCTGCGGACCCTACAGGAATTCCTATTACAAGACGGATCATGATGCCACTGCGATGTGTCTGAAACAGGACTACTACAGCGGGCTGGGTTCAAGCATGCATGCGGCGTACTCAGCGCAGTTCATCACAAGCCATGGCTTCATAGTGTCATACCTTGTCTCTCAGGATCGTTCTGACATGTATGTGTTTACAAAGGCAGTAGACGCGTTCCATTCGATGTATGGAATGTATCCAGAGAGGATATGTGCTGACGCCGGCTATGGATGCACGGAGAACTGGAAGTACTGTCATGATCATTCCATAAGGGGATTCATCAAATACAATTCCTGGTCAGGGGAGAGGAGCGGGCGCAATCCTGCTGTCTACGAGCTTGAAGATGACGATACGATAACATGTCTGGCAGGGAGAAAGGGATACATAACACAGATACCGAACCGCCATCCAAAGAGGAAGGGCTCTCTGTTCTACCGCGTAGACGGATGCGATGGATGTGCCTTCATGCCATATTGCAGGAGGTACATGAATGAGCGGATTGGCTCATTCAAGATCTTCGAGGTCTCTCCCGAATACCAGCGGTACAAGCAGGAAGCAAGGGATATGCTCCTCTCCATTGAAGGCATAGAGATTCGGGTCAACCGGAGCATACAGGCAGAAGGCTCATTCGGGGGAATTAAGCAAGATATGTCATATACCCGGCTGAGAAGAACCTCATTGGAGAAAGCCTCTCTTGAACTGATGCTCACCTGCTTTGGATTCAACCTCAGAAAGTATATGAGATACACTGTCAAAAGAACAGAATTCAAGGAATGGAAGGCTCCGGAAGGTACAAAGCCTGAGACCTTCAAGAAGCCTTCGGCCAAACGCTTGGCAAACCGAGAGAACAAGAAGATGGCGAAGTCCGTAA
>CASFLH010000016.1 GCA_949295505.1 uncultured Spirochaetales bacterium
TGAAATCAACCGCGGTGATGCATCTGGCTGCCGACACATCAAAGCGCGCGGAACTTGCAGGAACGTTCGATTTCCTTGTCGCCGGCGTTATTGATACTTATGCTGATTCACTCTGTGAGGCAATACCGACAGATGTCGCGGATCTGCCTGAACTGCTGACGAGAATAGTTGGAGGGGCTGTTCACGAGCTTACAGAGCTCAGATGATGCAGCAGCAAGGGAAGAAGGGGAAGCAGCATGGGAAGAATCCTGTGCTGATTCCTCCATATGTCCTTGAGTAATCCTCATATGCGCTTCTCCTTCCTGTCAGTCTGTCCCTGAATGCGCGGTATGTCATGTTCCCCGGTTCTCTGGCTATGGCTGTCTCTATGTCCCTCATCGCGCTTACTGTGTCACCTGTGTGGGCCTCGGCATACGCGGCAAGATAATACCATCTGCCTGTGCGTCTCTCGGCGGGAACGGATTTCAGGGCATTGAGCGCCTCCACAAAACGCCTTGCGTTGATATATGCCACAGCAGCACGCAGCTCTATCGGTTCTTCCTGGCTTTCGCTGCGGTATCCGCCATATCCGTAGCTGTATCCATAACCAGATGAAGATGAGCTCGAATAGCTTTCCTTATGGTTTATGATCTGGTCATACGCGGCATTGATCTCCTGCATCTTCCTCGCGGCTTCAGGACTGTTCCCGGCGACATCCGGATGGTATTTTTTTGCAAGGGTCTTGTATGCTTTCTTGACTTCCTCATCGGAGGCGCCAGGGTTAAGACCTAGAACGCTGTATGGATCACTCACTTCTTCTCTTCCTTGAATTTTGACCAGATTCCACTGTATAGGATATTCCGCAGAATGAAAACATGCTGATCAAGCGGCAAGCGCTCAAAGGCAGCGGAGGCAGCAGAAGCCGCATCCAGCAGCAGCTGTCTCATCTCTTCTTCTCTGATGTCCTGTGGAAGAGGGTTATATGCTCCTTCCTTCGCATCTTTTTTCCGGTCGCACCATGCGTCCAGAAGG
The DNA here is from genome assembly GCA_949295505.1 of uncultured Spirochaetales bacterium. GTDB lineage: Bacteria > Spirochaetota > Spirochaetia > Sphaerochaetales > Sphaerochaetaceae > Ornithospirochaeta. Next base: position 1,012 of record CASFLH010000016.1, read on the forward strand.
TAGATGAACCTGCCAAGACCGCAACCGAGGCTTCTCAGGTCATCGCGGAAGAATGAATCCTCATCATATACGAATACCTCGCCAAGTATTTCCCCGAAGAGCAGCGACATATGCTCAGCATCGCGGGAGTTCAGTTCCTCTTCCCTGCCTATAAGATCAAGTCCTGTCCTGATGCGTTCCGCCACTCTGGGGTATTTCTCCTCAAGTGCCGGCAGCAGGGCACGCATCTTCTTCTCCTCGTTTTTTCCTTTCCCCTCGTCTTTCACTTTGTCCAGCAGGGAATAGTAACCGAGCAGCATCTGCATATCAGCGGCATAGGAGGAAAATAGGGTGGTCACATAGGCATGTTCTTTCACCGGATGGGGGATGCATCTCTCCTGGCCTTTCGTTTCTGGGGAATCGCAGAGGTCGGAAAGCACCATCTCCAGGAATACCATGTCATAGGACAGCGCCATGACAGCCTTCGGTCCATACTGCTCACGCAGTGTGCGGCAGAGTCCGCAGTAATGTGATTTGTAGACTTCCTTTTCCTCTTTTGTCAGAGAAGAGCCATTCGCAAGAACATAACCGAACATATCAGGTCTTCTTTATGAACTGATGTCCGCAGTGCGGGCATGTGATTCTGATCTTTCCCTTTCCTCTGGGGACTCTGAGTTCCTTCCTGCATTCAGGACAGCGGAAGTATGCATGTGTCTTCTTCTCCTCCTTCCTGCGTTTCTTCTCCTCAGCTTTCTGTGGATCTTTTCTGAGAGAACGGAAGAAGGAGAGGAATCTCTCATTCTCTGCTCTTCGCTTGGCGACATTCATGCTCATCATTCTCCAGGCAGCAACAGCGACCAGGATGATGGCAACAGCAGAGACAAGATAGCGTGCCGCTTCATGTGTGATTACAGAGGCAGCAGTTGCCGTGACAAGTGCCGCAGCAGTGAGAAAAACAGATAATGCATCGGAGCCATTGCGCCCCGCAAAGAAACCATTGCCCATAGAATGAATATCGCAATGGAAAAAGGAGTTGTCAAATCCTCCGCAGGAGATTAATTATTGAAGCATGGATATTATTGCGCACAGGGGTTTCAGCGGAACATACCCCGAGAATACGATGCTGAGCTTCAGGAAAGCCGTTGAGAGCGGTGCGGATGCTATTGAGCTTGACGTTCATCTGTCCAGGGATGGAGAGGTCATGATCATTCATGATGAGGCGCTGGGACGAACAGCAGGCGTTGATGGCTGTGTCTTCGATTACACACGGTCCGAGCTGGAGAGAATCAGCGCCGGAAAGACCAAGGATGACCGTTTCGGATTCACCCCGATACCATCGCTCGAGGAATATCTTGCGATGATACGTGACACGGATCTCTATACCAACATCGAGCTGAAGACCGCTCCTGTATGCTATCCTGGCATCGAGGAGAAGACTGTCGATCTTGTCCGTCGCTTCGGCCTGGAGAAACGTATCATATTCTCCTCCTTCAACTGGCTTTCGGTTTTCCGTATCAGGCAGATTGCCCCTGAGTTTCCTGTGGGACTGCTTTTTGATGGATTTCCGCTGAGAAACATAGGAAGCATCATCCATGCCTCCGGGCTGGAGTGCTATCATCCATCATTCAGGATTCTCGACGACCAGGCTGTCTCTGAGCTTCATGAAAACGGGGTGAAGATCAATGTCTGGACGGTCAATAGCGAGGAAGAGATGCGGAAATGCGCTGTCTGGGAGATTGATGGTCTGATCACCAACGAACCTGCAAAAGCGGGGGAGGTCCTTGACTCTATCTAATCTGAGAATTATTCTCATTTTTCATGAGATCATATAATACCCGTCAAAGGGCTGCGGTTGTGTCTTTCTTCCTGTCACATCAGGAGCGGAGCTGTACGCCGGAAGATGTCGCAGCTGCTTTGCCGGATGTGCCGCAGTCCACGGTCTACCGCATCATATCCCAGCTTTCCTGTGATGGAACCATCCGCCGCAGCGGTACTGATGGCAGGAAGAACCTCTATCAGTATCAGGGGAAGGAGTGTCCCGGGCATATGCATATAAGATGCCGCAATTGCGGTCGCATAGAGCATCTGGATCCGCAGACGACAAGGTCAATCGAATCCCTGGTTGAGAATGCCTCAGGATTCATGGCACTTGATACAACTGTGTTCGAAGGTCTCTGCAGTGAATGCCGGGGGCAGGAAAAACCATGAGGAAGTTCATCTTGGCCGTGACTGTTGTCCTCTTTCTGTGTTCGTGCGCCATAGAAGGCATGGAGGCTGATGGCTTTCAGGTGGTCGCTGCTGATTTCCCTTCTTACGATGCCGCAAGAGCTGTTCTCGGAAGCAGTGAGAACCTGGTGATGCTTCTTCCGCCTGGCACGGAAAGCCACAGTTATGATCCGACGCCCCGTGATATGGTGCGCATTGCGGAGAGCCGTCTGGTTGTCTATACAGGAGGACCGTCCGATGAGTGGCTTCGCACGATACTCTCTTCTCTTGATGAGCCTCCCGCGTCTTTTGCGCTCACAGAGCAGGTTGAACTCCTTCATGAAGAGCATAGGGAAGGCATGGAGGAAGAGGAGAATCATGATCACAATGTCCATGAGATTGATGAGCATGTCTGGACAAGCCCTCGTAATGAAATCCAGATAATCCGCAGTCTTGCAGCTTACATGGGCACGCTGAACAGTGCAGATGCCGCGCTTTATGAGCGGAATGCTGAGGAATATATCAAGAGGATAGAAGCGCTTGATAATGAGATACAGAGTGTCGTCTCATCGGCGGATAAGAGCACTCTGATCTTCGCATCCCGTTTCCCGTTGCTGTATTTTGTCCGTGAATACGGTCTTGAGTATTATGCTGCATTTCCCGGCTGCGCAGAGGAAAGTGAGCCCAGCGCCAGGACCGTGGCGTTTCTCATCGACAAGGCGAAGGAGCTGGATGTGAGCTGCATCCTCAATATTGAATTCTCGTCCCCGATGATTGCCACTGTGATCGCGGATGAGGCGGGATGCGGTGTTGAGGTCTTCAATACCCTTCATAATGTGACTGCCGCAGATTTCTACAGCGGCAAGGATTATGTGGATCTGATGGAAGAGAATATCGCCGTATTGCAGGAGGCTTTGAATTGACGCTTATAAGAGGAAGGAATCTTACCATCGGGTATGAAGGACAGGGTATCGTATCTGGGCTGTCCTTTTCGGTGAATGAAGGGGATTACCTCTGCATCGTTGGTGAGAACGGATCTGGTAAAAGCACATTCGTCAAGACAGTGCTGGGACTGATTGAGCCCCTGAAAGGGCAGGTTGAGTATTGTGGTGGTCTGAAAAAGAACGAAATAGGCTATCTTCCGCAGGTATCAGGTATACAGCGAGATTTTCCTTCCTCTGTGATGGAAGTGGTTCTCTCCGGCTGTCTCAACAGGCATCGGAGACTGTTCTTCTATTCGAGGGAGGAGAAGATGAGAGCTGTACGGGAGCTTGAGAAGCTTGGCATGGAAAGCTATGCTTCCTCGTCGTTCCAGGAACTTTCAGGCGGACAGCAGCAGCGGGTTCTGCTTGCACGGGCTCTGATGGCTACTGAGAAACTTCTTTTCCTTGATGAGCCTGTTTCCGGGCTGGATATAAAGACCACTAGCGAACTGTATGAGATGCTTCGTGGCCTCAATGCGGCGGGAATCACTGTCCTGATGGTCACTCATGATATCCATCCGGTGCTCAATGACTCGCGAACGATTCTGCACTTCTCTCATAACGGGTATTTCTTCGGACCGAAAGACAAATACTTCGAGTCTGAAGCGGGGAAAGCGTTCATGAAGGAGGCTGGCCATGATAACTGAGATTCTTTCTTATCCCTTTCTTGTAAGGGCGCTTCTTGTAGGGTTGTTCGTATCAGTCTCTGCTTCGCTTTTGGGTGTGAGTCTTGTCCTGCGGCGATTCTCCATGATAGGTGATGGTCTGTCCCATGTGGGGTTCGGTGCTCTTGGGATCTCTGCGATGCTTGCGCTGCAGCCGATGATAATCACGATACCTGTTGTCGTGATTTCCGCCTTTATTCTGCTTCATCTTTCAGAGCGGAAGGGAGGGGGCGACAGTTCGATAGCCCTCATCTCCTCATCAGCGCTCGCCTTAGGTGTGATTGCGGTATCCACTGCGGGAGTTAATACAGACCTTAATGCATTCCTCTTCGGGTCGATCCTCTCTGTGTCCAGGACAGATGGCGTGGTGGCTGCAGTTATCTCCGCAGTCACGCTGTTTTCCTACCTTGTGTTCTATCATCAGATATACGCCACGACGTTCGATCCTGCATTTGCCAGGGCAACCGGTATCAACACGGGACGATACACCGCGCTTCTTTCGCTTCTGACGGCACTTGTTATCGTTGTCGGCATGAGGATTCTTGGCTCTTTGCTGATATCAAGCCTGATAATCTTCCCTGCGGCAGTGGCAATGAAGATTGAGAAGACGTATCTGTCTGTCTCCGTGGTGGCAGCTATTGAAGCCGTAGCGGCATTTGTTGCTGGATTCCTGGCATCTTATGCGTTCTCTCTTCCCACCGGCGCCAGCATCGTTACAGTGCATATGGTTTTCTTCATAGCAGCCTCGGCTTTCAGGCAGATACGGATAGCAATCAAAGCAAACGAATCCATATGAGAGCGGAAAACATCAGCCTTGAACAGGCATGCCTGAGATAGTAACATCGTGGATGTAAAACGCTATATTGTTGTTATTGCTGTAATTGCCATTTGTTTTATCGGCTGTGAGATGCCTCACCCAGGACAGTCTGAAGAGGGAGCTGCTGCTGCCTCATTTGATGAGATCGGCCTTATCTCCGATGTCCTTTCCGGAAACGATGGGTTGCATGTGAAATGGTATGAAGAGGGAGCTTCTTCATCGCTTATGCGCATAGGGTGTCGCTCACTTATAGCGGATGTTGCTTTCGATGATTACACGGGGAAGGGGATCAATGCGGCTGCTATCAGGAACGGATCCATCAGAATCGAATTCACACTGATTGCTTCTGGGAGTACAGCAAGGCTTGGAGACTTTACCATTTCGACTGTTGAGGAACTGGAAATCAGTAAGGATGATGGGGCGGTCGCGGATATGGCGATTTTCACAGGACAGGGAAATGCTTCAGGTACAGAAGTCGTTTTAGAGAAGATAGCAGGAGGAAATATTTCCGGTGTCTCGGTAAAAGGCAATATCTCAATCAGTGTTGAGATCTCCATCACAATCGATAACGACTCTGAGGGAAGTGGCCCGAAGCTTCTGGAGGCTGATGTCAGCATTCCTGCTGACCTGACAGTAAAAGAAGGTGATTCCTTTGACTCCACGGTGTGCACCGTCAATCTGTATTATGATGATGGCAGTCAGCTTCAGCTAAAAGGAGATGATAGCCTCCTTGTTCCATATAATGAGAAAATATCGCCTAACCAGCCCTTTAAGGTACTCGTCCGGTATGAAGGCCAGTCCGTTGTTTCCGAAATTGATTATTCGCAGAACGTGGAACCAGAACTTACTCCGTTTGTGGTATCTGGCCGGATAGAGCAGGTTGGTGATTTCCTTGCTGGTCAGCGCTTTGATTCCAGCGCGTTCGTTGTTTATGCCATTCTGAATAATGGCGAGCAGATCATGCTTGATGAGGAATCAGTCCGTCTTGTCGATGCGGGAGACTCCCCCGGGGATCTCTCTGATGGCGTTGTCAATCCAGGAGACGGTGTCTATGCATTGGCTGGCAAAGGGTACTCAGGGGAAGACATATATGCCTATTTGGATATAGCGGTGGATTATATTGATCAGATCCATGTCTCTGGGCCTGAGACATTCAGCTATCCAGAAGGGCCGTCAAAGGATGTTCTCCGAGTATCTGTCGTGTATGATGGCAAAACCATTGTTCTCAGGGATGATGAATACACAATAGGCCCTGTCGAATACCTGGATGGAGCAGAGCCATCGTGTGGGAATCCTGTCTCTGCTTCTGTTGTCATTACGCCTCTGGTCGGACAGAAAGCTTCAGGCGCCGCTGTTTCCCAGACGTTCATATTCACTTCAGTCAATGATTCAATCCTGCCGAAATTTCCGGTTGGGGGCTATATTATCCAGACCGGTGATTTCCTTGTGGGACAGGCTTTCGATCCTTCTTTGTTCTCCGTGATAGTGCGGTATTCGGATGGTTCTACAGCTGCCGTGGATAGCAGTGCTGTTTCCCTTGTCGAGACAGGCGAAAACCAGAATGGCACAGTAGAGCCAGGTGACAAGGCAAGCGCATTTATTGGATACGATTACAATGGCAACTCTATTATGGCGGAAGTAAGTCTGACTGCCTACATGATAGTTAAACTGGATGTAGCTGGCGATAACAAGTCTTTCCTGTATCCTGCAAGCCCTGCAAAGGAAGATCTGATGGTTACTGCCAGTTATTATTCAGCAGATGGCAGTATCAGGAAAATGGTTCTTTCAGAATCAGAGTATGACATAAGTTCGCCAAGCTATGAGAACGGCATTGGCCCCGGATATGAGTCCACAGAGGAGAAAGCTTTTGTCACCATAACGCCTCTTGTGGGACAGATGGCGGGGAATACTGTTTCGAGCATATTCGAGTACACTTCCTATGTTGATTCTCTCAACTTCATTGTCAGTGGGGTTCTTTCGCAGATAGGAGATTTTACAGAGGGACAGGATTTCGATCCTTCCATGTTTGCTGTTACGGTTACTTATTCCGATGGTATGACTATTGAACCCTCTGATGTTCCTGTCTTCCTTGTTGATGCAGGAACTGAACCGGGAAGCCCTTCTGATGGTGTTGTTAATTCCGGAGACATGGTTTACGCAGTGCTTGGGAAGGATTTTAATGGGAATGAAATAAGCGTCACAGCAGAAATCAAGGTTGTCTGATTCCTTCTTCGTGATACCTTTAGAACATTGCCGGGCGCCATTGATGTGCCCGGCAATGTATCAGAGTGCAATTTCCTCTTTTCTGCTTCCTCTGCCTTCTGCCGTCATGAAGATTGCCTTCTTGTATGATGCATCAAGGAGCGTAACGGTTCTTCCATTTATTTCTGCAATTCCCGGGAGGACTGCTTTCGTGACGTTGGTTGCAAGCAGAATTTTCTCGCCATTCCTGCAGATGGGGATGATTGAGTTCTCTCTGACGTAGAGAGGCAGGGAGAAATAATCATACTTCCGCTTGATCCACACAGGTCCTGTCGCTGAACTGCCATCAAGAAGGGATATCCATTTCCCATCCGGGAGATAGCATCGTCCTTCCCCGTCATCGCGGAAAACCGGCGCGACAAGAAGAGAAGGGCCAAGCATATACTGCTGGTCAATGTATTTCAGCATCTCATCATCGGTACCGAACTCAAGAAGCATGGGGCGGAGGACAGGGATTCCTGTCTCATGGGAGACTTCTGCACAGTACATAAGATAGGGCAGAAGTTCTTTTTTCAGATTTGTGAAGAACGATGTGACACGGCACGCCTCTTCATCAAATGCCCATGGCACCCTGTAAGATGAACTTCCATGGAGGCGCGAATGCGAAGAGAGAAGACCGAATGCGACCCATCGCTTGAAAAGGTCCGGGGTAGTGTTGTCTTCAAATCCTCCGATGTCATGGCTCCAGAAACCAAATCCTGAAAGAGCGAGCGACAGTCCTCCTCGCAGCGTCTCCGCCATTGATGCGTATGAAGCGACGTTGTCACCTGCCCAGTGAACGGGCATCGTCTGGCTTCCGATAGTCCCGGAGCGCGTGAATACAATAGCCTCGTCCCCTTTCTTTTTCTTCTGCAGGTCGAAAACAGCCTTGTTGTACAGGTAGGTGTATTTGTTGTGCATGAGATAAGGATCGGAGCCGTCATGCCATACGACGTCATCGACAGGAATGTTCTCTCCGAAGTCTGTTTTAAAGCAGTCCACGCCCATGTCCGAAAGCTTTTCGAGGTAACCTTGGTACCAGTCCACAGCTTCAGGATTCGTGAAATCCACAATAGCCATTCCTGCCTGCCACGTGTCACATTGCCAGACACTGCCATCTTTCCGCTTGAGGAAATATCCTCGTTCCTCTCCCTCATCAAATAGCCTAGATTTCTGTGCAATGTAAGGATTTATCCAGACACTTACTTTCAACCCACGCTCATGTAGCTTGTGCATTAATCCTTCCGGATTCGGAAACATTCGTTTGTCCCATATGAAGTCTGTCCACTGGAATTCCTTCATCCAGAAGCAATCGAAATGAAACACCGAAAGAGGGATGTCGTATTCCTTCATCCTGTCCACGAACGAAAGGACTGTCTTCTCGCTGTAATCAGTTGTGAATGAGGTTGAAAGCCAGAGTCCGAATGACCACTCCGGCGGCATCGCAGGACGTCCTGTGAGTGAGGTGTATCCCGTCACCACGTCTTTCAGGGAATCGCCTGCAATCACACAGTAGGATATCTTCTCACCTGGAATTGAGAACTGTGCGCATTCTGCTACCTCACTCCCCATTTCAAAGGATACTTTTCCGTAACTGAGGACGAAGACCCCATAGTTCTTCGAAGAGACAAAGAATGGCACATTCTTATGTGACATCTCACTCGCGCATCCGCTGTCGAGGTTCCACATTTCCACTTTCTGCCCGTTCTTGGGGAAGGCTGTGAATCGTTCTCCAAGGCCGTAGTAGGTTTCGCCGATATCGGTGGTAAGATACTCAGCCATGTATCTTCCGCATGGTGTGGTCATGCAGCCGGAGAGCCTTGCGAATCTCCGTGTGAGTTCTGTTCCCTTGTACGAGAAGACGAGCGTGCCGTCTTTCTGTTCTGCCCGGAGGTTACCGGACTCAATATGAGAACTGCCCAGCTCTGTCGCGTTTCCTCTAGGAATTTCAGGAACAGGCTTTTCCGTTCTGCTTCCCTTATGATGATACACATCGACTCTAAGGATGTCAGGGGCAAGTGCAGAGATCTCTGTCGTGATTACCGGGTTATTCAGCGTGTCGTTGCGGCATGTTATAGGGTATGCACATGAGTAAATCGCAAGTTTTCCGTTCTCGGATGCTGTTTCAAAGCAGTTCTTTTCCGAATAAAGCGTGACACCATCTTCCAGGTGCCAGAAACCATTTCTGAATCTCATTCTGTGGCCTCTGCGTTCTTTTAAATTTCTTTCAGATTCTCGACATCATCCGTTTCAAGCATCGGACGGGTATTGGTGCTTCTAGGTGAGACGTGCACGTTATCCAGCGTCACGCCAGATGCATGGCGGATATAGAAACCATAGGATGGCATGTCTCCAAGCGCATTGGATTCCGGATAATCCGTCACGTTCTCCCTGATCTCAGGCAGGATCTCAAGACGCTCTTCATTATCGAGGTATGCCGCTTTCAGATTCCGTATGGTTATGTTCTCGACTCTTCCTGTATATCCTTCCTCATCCCTGAATCCCGTGATGATGCATGTTGACTCCATCCCCTCGGCATTCACGTTCTCTATGGTGATATCGCTCACGCTGCCACCCTTGGCTTTTGCTTTTCTGTCATCATCGGAGAGGTACCCGAACTTGTTGCGCCTACAGAGGGAGATGAAAACCGGTACGGAAATATTCTTCATCGTTATATTCTCGAGATGAATACCGGAGATGTTGGAACCATCTGCGGATTCGATGGATATTCCGGAGACCCCTGCAGGGAAGATGTCCGGGAGCATGAAAGTGCAGTTGCGGCAGCTCACGTCTTTGATATCAAAATAGGTCTCTGTGCCGATTTTGAAAGCATTCATGACGGAAATCACAACAGCATCCTCGATCTCGATATCCTCCGCGGGACCCATCGTCATGGAAGAGTCCTCAACATTGATGCTGTCATGGCCCTGGACCATCGGCGCCTTCACGCAAAGTCCATCGTCAGCTGTGCTTACGAATACATGCTTAACCTTGACATGCTTCGAGGACATGATATCGATACCATCTGTGTTGGCAACATGCCTGTTATTATCTATCACCATATCATGTATGGAGATATGTTCTGACATATCAATGGAAAGGCTCCAGTCCAATGAGTCGCGGATGATAATGTTATGAATACTTACATTCTTCGAGCCGCGAATCCAGACAGTATACATAGGACGCTTGATGTTGGGTTTTCCTTCCTTCCATTTATCTTCCGCGTATCTGATTCTCTCGCGGTACTTGAAGCGTGTCGTGTCAGATGGCGAGCCCATCGGATCTGTCAGTACAGGAGGGAGTTTTGTATATCCAAGCGGTGCGAGCAATGGCCTCTCATGGGGCAGATAGACAAAGTATTCACCGTTGGCATTGATTCTTCCGCCTCCGCAGATCGTGACGTTTTCCGCGTCGACTGCTTTTATGAAAGCATCGGAGAAGTTGTCAAGGTTCTTCGAGGCATTCAGTGATGAGCCTGATTCGATGAACAGGGTAGTAGATGAGTGTATGGAAAGTGTCCCGGCAGTGTAGGCACCTCCTGTCACCAGTACAGTACCGCCTTTCCCTGCAGCCTCATCAAGAGCTTTCTGGATTGCTTCTGTTGACAGGACACCAGCTTCTGCTGTGGCACCATAGTCCCGTATATCGAATACAGGACCGGAGGGTATATCCTCTTTGGAAATATAGAGGTGATATGGTATGTCAGTGAAGTAGTCGCCTGCATAGATGATTCCGTTCTCAGGGAATGTAGGGGTATCGTAAACCTTCATCCTTTTCTCCTTTTTGTATAAGAATACCCTTCCCGACATCTATCAGGAAGGGCAGATTTTAACATTGATGTGATTTTTTATATGCAAGAGATCTGCATTGAATCAGCATATCTGAAACCTGGGATTGAACCGGAGATGATTACGGCGAGATCATCTTTTGCCACTGCCTTGGAACCAAGGGCAAGATCAATGGACTGATCTCTCATCTTCACGACATCATCCGTGAATGGCGCAAGCAGCGGGGTAACTCCATAAGCAAGGCGAAGCTGTCTTGCCGCTTTCTCGTCAGTGACGCACACGATAATCGGGCACTCTGGACGGAATGCGGAGGTGAGCCAGCCTGTTCTTCCTGTAGCTGTCATGCAGATGATCGCTTTTGCTTTCAGGGAGAATGATGCCTCGACTGCGGCGCTTGAGATTGTGCCGGGTATATCAAGGGATTCGTTGCATGCCTGATTCTGGAAATAGCGCTGCCTGTAATCTATCTGCTTCTCGGTGAACTCAGCTATTTCCGACATTGTCCGGACAGCTTCAATGGGATACTTTCCAGCCGCCGTCTCGCCGCTGAGCATCGTGCAAGTCGTTCCATCGAAGATCGCATTGGCGACATCGGATACTTCTGCTCTTGTAGGTCTGGAATGCTCCGTCATTGACTCGAGCATCTGCGTTGCGGTGACAACTATCTTGCCAGCCTTGCAGCACTTTGTGATCATCATCTTCTGGATTACAGGAAGCTCCTTGAAGGGAATCTCAACGCCCATGTCTCCTCTTGCGACCATGATGCCATCTGCTATATTGATGATTTCCTCGAGATTGTCGATGCCGCTGCGGCATTCGATTTTTGCGATGATCTTGATCTTCTCACCGCCGTTGACGTTGAGGAGCTTTCGCATCTTGCGTACATCCTCTGCCGTGCGCACAAAGGATGCAGAGACATAGTCGACATCCATCTCGATGCCGAAAAGAAGGTCTGATCTGTCCGATTCAGAGATAAAAGGCTGGTCGATATCCACTCCTGGGATATTGATTGATTTATGATTTGATATCTTGGAGGTGTTGTTCACTCGGCATATGACATCAGGTCCGCTTATAGCTGTGACGGTAAGGGAACAGAGCCCGTCATCGATGAGAATCGATGTTCCGACCTCCACATCCTCCGCAAGATACGGGTATGTTATGGATACTCCCGTTTCATCACCTTCCCGGTTCTTGTCTGCAGAAAGCGTGAACTCAGAACCTTCTGTGAGTATCACTGATCCTTCCTTGAATTCCCTTGTCCTGATCTCCGGGCCCTTCGTATCGAGTATCAGAGGTATGTTGACTCCCATGCGGTGAGCGACACGGCGTACTCTCTCAATCCGGGTTTTATGTTCATCATGTGTTCCATGGGAGAAGTTGAGCCTTGCGGCATCCATTCCGTTTTCAATCAGGGCCTGTACCATTTCATCGCTGTCTACAGCTGGCCCCATTGTGCATATGATTTTCGTTTTTCGCATATAATCCTCTTCATTTCGATTATAAAAGGAAAGGGATGTTTGCGTCATCGGCATAGAGGATAGCAGATACAGAAGTTTTCTTTCTGTGACAATCACCGGGGGTTATGAGGATTTCTTTCGGCAAGAACTGATGGCAAGCCTGGGCGCTGCAAGATTTTCCTTGACTATCCGGAGATGTGATTCATACTGAAAGTGTGTACGTACACGCAAAGAGGAGGAAAGATGTTTTCCAATATACCGGAAGTTAAGCTTGGAATGATTGCGGTCAGCCGTGACTGCTTCCCGATCTCCGTATCGGACGGAAGAAGCAAGAAAGTCGTAGAGGAGTGCAGGAAGCTTGGTCTCGATGTGTTCCTTGCTCCGACCATCGCAGAGAACGAAAACGATGCCATGAAGGCAGCTGCAGAGGTGAATGAGGCTGGATGCACTGCACTTGTCGTATTCCTCGGCAACTTCGGACCTGAGACACCTGAGACAATCATCGCCAAGGCTTTTGATGGCCCCGTGATGTATGTTGCTGCAGCAGAGGAGCATGGGGACAATCTCATCAATGGCCGTGGTGATGCATACTGCGGAATGCTCAACTGCTCATACAATCTCGGTCTGAGGAAGATTGCTGCATATATTCCTGAGTATCCGGTTGGAGATGCTGAGGATACAGCAAAGATGATTGCTGAGTTCGTTCCTGTTGCCCGTGCTCTTATCGGGATCAGAGGTCTCAAGATCATCACATTCGGACCGCGCCCGCAGGATTTCTTCGCATGCAATGCCCCGATCAAGGCGCTTTATGATATTGGAGTCGAGATTGAGGAGAACAGCGAGCTCGATCTTCTTGTCTCCTACCGTGAGCATGCGGGCGATAAGAGAATCGATGAAGTCGTCAAGGATATGGCTGCAGAACTTGGTGCGGGAAATGCATATCCTGATATGCTTCCTCGCATGGCGCAGTTTGAGCTTACGCTCCTTGATTGGGCAGAGAATCACAGAGGAGCCAGGAAATATGTTGTCTTTGCGGACAAGTGCTGGCCGGCCTTCCCGAAGGAGTTCGGTTTCGAGCCTTGCTATGTGAACAGCCGTCTGGCATCCAGAGGCATTCCTGTGGCATGTGAGGTTGATATCTACGGAGCCCTCTCCGAGTTCATCGGAACCTGTATCACAGGTGCTCCTGTTACCCTTCTTGATATCAATAACACAGTCCCGAAGGATATGTATGAAAGCGAGATAAAGGGCAAGTTCGACTATACGCTCAAGGATACATTCATGGGATTCCACTGTGGCAACACGCCGTTCTGCCGCCTCGCTGGTGGTGCCATAAAGTATCAGCTCATCCAGAACAGGACGCTTGAGAACGGTGGTACCCCAGATTTCACTAGAGGTACGCTTGAAGGAGATATCGCACCGGGTGAGATCACGTTCTTCCGCCTCCAGAGCACAGCGGACACGTCCCTGCAGGCCTATGTGGCAGAGGGAGAGATCCTGCCGGTTGCCACACGCTCATTCGGAGGTATCGGTATCTTTGCTATCCATGAGATGGGAAGATTCTATCGCCATGTTCTTATCGCGAAACGCTATCCACATCATGGAGCAGTTGCTTTCGGACATGTCGGCAGAGCGCTTTATGCGGTTTTCTCATATCTCGGCGTGAAGGACATTGCATTCAACCAGCCTAAAACAATGCTTTATAGCGACGAGTGTCCGTTCTGAGGGAGGGGATTATGACAGAAGCAGAGTGCATCAGAAGCGGAAATGCCGTTCTCGGCATCGAGTTCGGTTCCACGAGGATCAAGGCAGTCCTCATCGATCAGGATTGCAAGCCTATCGCATCGGGCGCATATGACTGGGAAAACAGGTTTGAGGATGGAATCTGGACGTATAGCCAGGAAGACATCCTTGCCGGACTCAGAGGAGTCTATGCTGACCTGGTCAGGGATGTCCAGAAACAGTACGGGATCAGAATCGAGAAGCTGAAGGCAATGGGTGTCTCGGCAATGATGCACGGCTGCATCGAATGTGATGAGGATTATCATTTCCTCTCTCCGTTCAGGACATGGCGCAATACGATAACAGCAGCGGAGTCTGAGGAGCTGACAAAGCTTTTCGGTTATCCTATCCCGCAGCGCTGGACAATCAGCCACATCCTGAAGGACATTAAGGAGGGCAGGAGCTATCTGCCTTCTGTGCGTCATGTCTTCACGCTTGCCGCCTATGTTCATTTCCTGCTTACAGGTGTCAAGGCAATAGGTATCGGTGACGCATCGGGCATGTTCCCGATTGATTTCCAGAAGAAGACTTTCTCGGACAAGGCCGCGGAGGAGTTCATTTCATCCTATGGTCTTGATGTCAGGCCGCTTTTTCCGGAGGTGAAGCTTGCAGGTGAGCCTTGCGGAACGCTTACGGAGGAAGGTGTGCGCCTCCTCGACGAGAGCGGAACGCTGCAGCCAGGGGCTGTCTTCTGCCCGCCAGAGGGCGATGCAGAAACCGGAATGGCGGCAACCAACACAGTCCGCCCCAGAACTGGAAACGTCTCAGCCGGAACCAGTGCATTCGCAACCATCATCCTGGATAAGCCTCTTTCGAAGGCCTACAGCGTGATTGATATCGTCTCCACGCCGGATGGGTATCCGGGTGCAATGGCGCACAGCAACAACTGCACGGGTGACTATGATGCCTGGATCGGACTCTTCGCTGAGGTCCTGAAGATGATGGGAGCGGAAGTGAAGAAGGGCAGGCTTTATGATACGCTTCTCCGTTCTGTCTTCGAGGCTGACAAGGATGCCGGAGGTGTTCTCAGCTACAATTTCATTTCCGGTGAGCATATTGTCGGACTGGAGAAAGGTGTTCCTATGGTGATGAGGGATCCTGAGAAACCCCTTTCCGTTGCCAATTTCATGAGAGCTCTTCTCTATTCCTCTCTTTCATCAATGCGCATCGGTCTCGATATCCTCTCTAAGGAGGAAGGAGTCAAGGCTGAGCTTCTGATCGGACATGGCGGCTTCTTCAAGACAAGCGATGCGGGACTCAAGATGCTTTCATCGGCGACCGGTGTGAAATCCGCAGTCATGTCCACAGCAGGAGAGGGCGGCGCATGGGGAGCTGCGCTTCTGGCATCGTATATCGGCTGTGAGAAGGCCCTGCCTGATTACCTTGACGATGTATTCAAGGATTCCAGGATGGAAGTCTCCGAGCCTGATGCAGATGATACGGCAGGCTATGACCGCTATCTTGAGGCTTATCAGAAGGGTCTTGCGGTTGAACGCAAGGCGACGGAGGTTTTCTGATGCTTGAGAAACTGAAACAGGAGGTGCTGGAGGCTAATCTCCAGCTCCCTAAGCATGGTCTTGTGGTTTTCACATGGGGAAATGTGTCAGCTTATGATGAAGAGTCGGGCCTTGTCGTCATCAAGCCCAGTGGGGTCGATTACGATGGAATGACCGCAGATGATATGGTCGTCGTCGATCTCGATGGAAAGGTCGTTGAAGGGCATCTGAGGCCCTCCAGCGATACGCCGACGCATGTTTATCTCTATTCGAAGTTCCCTGGAGTACATGGTATTGTCCATACGCATTCCACCTGGGCAACGGCATGGGCACAGTCAGGGCTTTCTCTTCCATGTTACGGAACCACTCATGCTGACTATTTCTATGGTGATATCCCTGCCGCGCGCTGCCTGACTGAAGCTGAGGTTGAGGAAGCATATGAGCGCAATACCGGTGTTGTCATCGAAGAGGCGTTCAAGGGTCGCGATCCATTGGCGACTCCCGGTGTCCTGTGCCGCAATCATGGGCCTTTTGCCTGGGGCAAGGATGCTGCGGAAGCTGTTCATAATGCCGTGGTTCTTGAACAGTGCGCAAAGATGGCTGTGCTGGCGAGGATGATCAATCCGGAACTCAAAGAGGCTCCGGGTTATCTGATGGACAAGCATTATTTCCGCAAGCATGGTAAGAATGCCTATTATGGCCAGAACTGAGCAATGATTACAATCAAGGAGATTGCCGAGAAGGCTGGTGTCTCTCCAGGGACCGTTGACCGTGTCCTTCATAACAGGGGACGTGTCTCGAAGGAGAATGAAGAGCTGGTGAAAAGGATAGCCAAGGAGAATGGCTATATCCCTAACCAGCTTGCTCGCCGTCTTCAGAGCAATCGCCGGCTTGTGCTGGGAGTCCTCATCCCGGATCCTGAGACTGAGTATGGTTACTGGGAGCAGGTTGTCGCTGGAATCGAAGGAGCCCGGAGAGAAATAGAATCCCTGGATGCGGAGATTATCTACTCTTTTTTTGACAGACATGATGGAGAAAGCTTCCTGAAAGCTGCAAAAGAGATGTTCTCCCATCATGTGGCAGCTTATGTCGTTGCCCCGATTGTCACGGACGGCATGAGGGAAATCGCCTCCCTGCATCCTGATACGCCCTTTGCTTTCATCGATTCTTCCCTTCCTGATATGAAACCATGCTGGGACTTCGCACAGGATCCTATTGCTGCCGGAAAGACCGGTGCCAGACTGATGGGACTGGAGGGAAAGCTTTCCCATGTCATCGCGCTCCAGACGCATAGAGGGGCTTTCAATGGAGAGATGAGAGCTTCTGCGTTTGTCTCTTCGATGAGGGAATGCATGCCCGAGGCGCATATTGATGACATCTGCATAGACAGTCTTGAGGAGATGGATGGGATCCTCTCTTCCACTGTTCCAGATGATGGTTCTCCTTTCGGGATTTTCATTGTCAATGATCAGGCCTCGATACTCTGCAAATCCCTTGAGAGATTGTCGCTCCTCAGCAGGGCAAGGATAATCGGATTCGACCTGTCGGCTGAGAACAGGCGGCTTCTCGGCAATGGCAGCGTATTTGCCATCATCGGGCAGCGTCCGCGTACGCAAGGTCATGATGCCGTGATGGCTATGTACAATTATTTCACGCTCTCAGCTGCCTTGGAAGACAATCTGACAGCGCCTGTCGATGTCTACATAAAGGAAAATATTCCCAGAAGCGATCACTGGCTCTGATCAGATGTGAAAGCCTTCCTTGAGACGCTTGTCGAGAATACCGCTAAGCTGCGTGTGCAGTATGATTGTCCCTATCACGCAAGAAAGCATATCGGATATCGGCTCTGCGAAGAATGCGGAGGAGGCTCCGAAGGCAATCGGCAGCAGCAGTGAGGAAAGGAAGAATGTCAGCTTCCTCGTAAGGGAAAGGGGCAATGATATGTGGATCTGCCCGAGAGCCGTCATCATGTCGACATTCACGTACTGGAACGAAAGAGGGATGATCATGCATTCGAATATGATCATATACCTGGCTGAAAGAGCCAGGATTTCCGCATCTGATGTGAAGAGGGAGGCAAAAAGCCTGGAGCCGACGAGCGTGAACAGGAACATCACGATAGTGTAGCCTGTGATGAGAATCTGCAGATTCCTGATGCTGAGGCGGACCCTGTCCGTCAGTCCCGCTCCATAATTATAGCTGACAAGACCCTGACAGCCTGCGGTCATGCCTCCCATCGGATATGTGACAAGGATATGATAGCTTTGCACAATGGTGGAGCAGGTTATCAGGATGTCGCCAAAGCCCGGACCGCCATATTTCTGCAGCATGGCATTGAGTACGACAAGAAGGAGGCTGTCGGTGGACAGGATGATGAAAGAGGACAGCCCGAACTTGATGATCTTCATTATCTGGTTTGCCATGAATCCATGGAAACGCAGCTTTATCGCGGTATTCCTTCCCCTGAGCGCAGCTACTGAGATGAGCGTTGATGCGATCTGGGATATGACTGTGGCAATTGCAGCTCCTTTGACACCCATGTCGAAAAGGAAGATGAAGACAGGATCGAGGATAATATTCACTATCGCGCCCGTCAGTACTGAGATCATTCCCTTCTTTGACATCCCCTGATTGATCACGAAACTGTTGAGCCCTGTCGATAAAAGGGCAAATGGAGTGCCGATCACATACCAGCCAAGGTATTCCGAGGCATAGGGCAGGGTGGTCGCAGAGGCACCGAATGTCAGGAGAATAGGATTCCGGAAGATATAGAAGACTGGTGTGAGCAGGATTGCCGCGAAAAGCAGCAGATAGAATCCTGTGGTCAGGACGCGCTCGGCGATGTCATGATCACCATGCCCTTCCCTCATTGCCATGATCGGGGCGCCTCCCATGCCGATGAGAGTGGCAAAGGATGACAGGAATGCTGCAATCGGGGCCGCGACGCCAACTCCTGCCAGGGCTATGTCGCCATAGCCTGATATATGGCCGATATACATCCTGTCGACTATCGCATAGAGAACGTTGACAGCTTGGCCGAGAGCTGTGGGGACAGCAAGGCTCAGCACAAGAAACCAGATTCCATCTTTCCCGAGATCATAATTCCTGCCGCTACGCATGTGACCGAGTATAGTTGAGTGTCTTTGCAGAGGCAATATCAGGATTCAGCTTTTAGCTCCAGCATGTTACTATCAGCAGCATGAAGCGGATAAGGGTAAGCGCGGCAATCATCATTCAGGAAGGAAAGGTCTACGCGACGCGTAGGGGGAAAGGCGAGTGGGCTGGGTTCTGGGAGTTCCCGGGAGGAAAGCAGGAAGAAGGGGAAAACGGGGAAGAAGCAGCAGTCCGTGAAATACGCGAGGAGCTTGGTATCATAATCTGCATCGATAGTCACTTCTGCACAGTTGAGTATCAGTATCCAGGATTCTTCCTTCTGATGGACTGTTATCTGTCACACATAAAAGAAGGCCATCCCGCACTCACGGAGCATAGCGAGGCAAGATGGCTCTCTTTTGATGAGCTTGAGGGCGTGGAGTGGCTTCCCCCTGACCGCATCGTTGCCGAGCGGCTGAGGAAAGCATTATAAGCCGGCAATCGCTCTCAGCTGTTTCTTGGCGTTATCAAGGGTTGCCTGATACTGTCCCTCGAGCCTTTCGAGATTGGCTCTTGCGGCTTCCATGAATTCCTTGTCATTCTCAAATGAGAGATGGACCTCGGTACCATATTGTCTGGAGAGTTTCTCTGATTTCTCATCAAGCATCGGCTTGTACTGGGCTTTCATTTTCTCCATCAGGTCCTTTCTGTGCAGTGGATACTGACCGAGGAAGGGTATCAGCTCGTTCATGAGACCCGTCGCCTGCGGGTTGCCTCCCGTAGCAAGGGAAACAAGCTTCGCGGCCTTTTCCAGCCTTGTGCTGTCTTCGTTCTCTATCTGCGGAAGCGACAGGTTCGCCTCTGCCGTCAGTATCAGAGCTTCCTTCACGGCTTCCTGATCAAGGCTGGAAAGACTTTTTTCCAGCGTTTCCTCATCAATCGGCTCGTCTTCCGACATATAGCGTCCAGCAAGGCGGCGTGCGTTGTCGACATCTGCCTTGTGCTTCATCTTATTCTTGTCCAACTGGATGCCCTCCGTGCGTTCGAGGGCGATTTCCCATGCGCTTCTGATTTTTCCCATGCTCTGAATATATCCAAACAGACAGCAGCTGGCTATATGCTGTGGACGGAGAATGCCGATTTGTGTAGGCTTGCATGGTATGGACAGCGGTATTGTCTATGCTTTTGATATTTTCGGTACAGCAATCTTCGCTATAACAGGTGCTGTAAAGGGCGTTAGGAACAGGCTTGATTTCCTTGGCGTCATAGTCTTTGCCATCACTGTAGGCTGTGGAGGCGGCATGCTGAGGGATACTCTTCTGGGTATCTTCCCGATTGCCGTATTCAATGATAACGCCTATGTACTGGTATGCATCGCGATGGGTATCCTCGTTTTTCTCCTGAGCCCGAAAGCTGTCGGACGCTGGTCCATCATCCAGTATCTGGATGCGATAGGGCTTGGTGTATTCACGGCTATCGGATGCGTCAAGGCAGAGGCCCTGGGACTTGGTGCGATCGGTGTCATGACCAGCGGTGTCTTCGGTGCGGTCGGAGGAGGAGTCCTGAGAGATGTTTTCTGCCATGAGATTCCCATGGTGCTGACTTCGGATTTCTATGCCTCTGCTTCAATACTGGGAGGTCTGCTGTTCGTCATCCTCTTCTCTCTGGGGGTCTCCGGCGATGTCCTTATGTATGCGACCGCAATCTTTACAACCGTGCTAAGGATGCTTGGCTATCATTTCAGATGGCGGCTTCCTGTGGCCAGAATGGTGGGGGAGAAGAAGCGTGACAGATAAGCTGTATTATGAAGACGGATACCTTCGGGAAACGGAGGCGACAGTCATTGCTGTTACAGATGAAGGGATTATCCTGGACAGGACTGTCTTCTATCCTGAAGGCGGTGGTCAGCCGGGTGACAGGGGAACATTCGGGACGTTTGTCATTTCCGATACGAGGAAGGGTCCTGATGACGATCCTGTACATATAATCGAAGGGGAGAAACCGGCTGTCGGAGAGAAGAAGGTGCTCTGTCTTGACTGGGATCATCGTTATTTCTACATGATGGAGCACAGCGCCCAGCATCTGGTGTCATCCATACTCTTCTCATGTCATGGCATAGGAACGGTGGCTGTCCATCAGGGGGAGCGTTTTTTTACCGTGGAGACGGACAAGTCTGAAATCACTGATGATGTGCTTCTCTCTGTCGAGGATGAGGCCGCGGCCGCTATCAGGGAAAACCACAGGATAACGCAGCGAGAGATGGGCCATGAGGAGGCTGAGGCTCTGGGGATGCGCCGTTCGATAAAGGTTGACGGAAGGGTCAAGGTCGTTTTCATCGATGGCTTGGATAGAGTCGCTTGCGGGGGAGTTCATCTTGGCTCTACTGGAGAGATCGGAGAGATACAGTACTGCGGTCAGGAGCGTATAAGAGGACATGTGCGCACTATGTGGAAATGCGGCCCGCTTTCCGTGGATTTCAGGCGACAGAACCATGAGATTGTAAAAGAAGCTTCCGCGATGCTTTCCGCTGAGCCGGAAACACTGCTGTCTTCTATCAGGAGGCTTTCGGAGGAGAACCAGGAGCTCAGGCATTCCCTTCGCTCCGCTTTTGAAAGGGCTGCTTCTCTGGAGCTGGAAGCGCATCGGGGAGAAGGAAGCTGCGCTATGTTCTGCACCGATGGTGATATCTCATCATTTGAGGGACTTTTCTCTGAAAATGACGGACAGGAAGCGTTCATTATTGACGCAAAAGGGCGTTTCATGTTTCATGGGACGAAAGAGGGGTTTGATAAGCTGAAATCAGGTCTGGCATCGTACTCGCTGCGTGGCGGTGGCCGCGGAGGTCTCTTCAGAGGCTCCGTGCAGGGAGATGCCTGTGATGCGCTTGAGGAGGCAAGGAGTCTACTGGATGGCTGAACTGGCAGAGAATAGGGGATCTGAGGAAGAAAACAAGACGCACAAGGATGTGCATCTGAACTGGAAGAAGATCGCGCTTGTCGGCACGATTCCCATCATTCTGATTTTCATAGGCTTCTTCGCGGTGCTCAAATTCATCGGCGGTGAGAATTACTCCCTTGCCGTTGAATGGTTCGACGAGAGGTTCGGTCTCACCGGGATATTCCTTTATGTATATGTCGTGGATACGCTGATTCTGCCGCTGTCCCCTGATTTTGTCTTCCCGATAGTCGCTTCGATGAGTCCCTGGGTCGTTATTCCTGTGATAGGAACGGCATCCGCTCTCGGCGGAGTGACTTCATATGCAATCGGGCTCCTGCTGCACAAAATCCCCATTATCAGAAGGTACACCGAGAAGGCTGAGGCGAAATGGGGAGCCTATATCAGGAAATACGGGACATTCTTCGTGCTTATCGCGGGGTTCTTCCCGCTGCCGTTCTCCACAATCTGCGTGCTGGCAGGTGCGCTGAAGATGGACCCGAGGAAAGTCATACCGGCAACGGCGATAAGATATCTCAGAGCAGCGCTTTATTTCGCTCTTTTCCGTGCCGGTCTACTGATTATCTGACGAGTTTCCTCGCTCTGTCTATGACCATTTCCGTGCGGAGCGCAGCATCTCCTGTGTAATCCCTCGCATCCAGAAGCGAAGCAATCTCATCTTCACTGAGGAACTCCCTGATGCGGCTGTTGCCCATCAGGCTTTCCTTGAGAGGATTTCCTCTTCCTTCCTGCACGCTTTGCCATGCCGCAAGGGACTCCTCTCTGATGACTTCATGCATCTGCTGCCTGTCCGCGCCTCTTCTCCCCAGTTCCATCAATAGTCTCTCTGTTGAGGCGAATATGCCGTAATCAGCCATGAGACGCGCTGTTGCTGTGCTGTGGATATTCATCCCTCTGACGATCCTGAGTTCGGTCAGGAGCATCTCATCCATTGCGATGAAGGCCTCTGGAATGAAGATTCTTCTGTTTGCGCTGTCATCAAGGGTCCTTTCGAGAATGGACGTGGATGCATTCATCCACGCAGCCTGATACTGGCTTTCGACAATTCTTGAAAGCGAGCAGATTTTCTCTGAGTTTATCGGATTGCGCTTGAATGGCATTGCCGATGAGCCTACCTGTTTCTTGCCGAATGGTTCGGAGAATTCTCCAATCGATGGAGACTGCAGTATGCGCAGGTCGAGTGAGAATCTGTGCAGTGTCGCCGCGATTGAGGAGAGCACGGCGATGATCCTGAGATCCTGCTTCCTTGAATATGTCTGGGTTGCTGCAGGAAAAGCCTCGATTCCCAGCTCGTACATCACCATTTTTTCCAGATCCTCTGCACTGACAGGCGTACCTTTGAGCAGGACCGTATAGCTTGCGGCCGTTCCTACGGCGCCTTTCATTCCTTTCCCCTTTATCGAGGAGAGAACGGAGACCGCTTCATCCCTGTCATCAAGAAGATCCTGCAGTGTCTGGGCGATGCGGTAGCCGATGGTGGTTATCTCTGCAGGCTGGATGTGCGTGAACGCCATTGTCGGCACATTCCTGTACTGCTCAGCCTTATCCGCGAGAACGGTAATCAGGGTATCAAGGCGGTCAAGCGTAAGTGACAGCGCTTCTTTGAACCGTACAGCGTCCGCGTTATCGAGGGCATCCATGCTGGTTGCTCCCAAATGGATTATCCCCCCTGCAATAGGGCACTGCTCGGCATAGGTCCTGATCTCTGCCATCAGGTCGTGATGTATCTCGCTCTCTATCTCGCTTGCCCTTGCGATATCTATATCGTCCTTGTGAGCCTCAAGCTCCATCACCTGTTCTTCTGTGACAAGCCCGGCTTTTGATTCCGCTCTTGCCAGTGCTATCCAGACGCGGCGGAGAAGCTTTCTTTTGTGTTCTTCGGAGAAGATATGCTTCATCTCATCCGAACCGTATCTCCAGGTCAGTGGGCTGATGAAAGTGCTGTGGTCATATTCCATAGTGATGATTATATCCTGCAGGAAGATAAAGAAAAAGGAGGAACGCGGTGTTCCGTCCCTCCGGCTATCTTTTGCGGCCTGTTTCCATTGGAGGCCTTTCTGTTCTGCTTTGATGATAGCCTCGCGGTAGAGGCTTATCATCAAGCGTGTGTTGTTTTCCCGTTAATTGTTCTCGCGGATGATGAGCTGATCACGCTCAGGTCCCACGGAGACATATGTGATGTGCGTGTTCATCAGCTTCTCAAGCGCAAGCACATACTTCCGAGCATTCTCCGGCAGGTCCTCCCACTTGCGGCAGGATGTCGTGTCTGTCATCCATCCATCGAAGGTCTCATAGATCGGTTTTGCTCTTTCCTGGAGTCTTGTCTCCGGCAGATAGCTGAAGTACTCACCATCGATCATGTAGCCTGTGCAGACCTTGATCTTCTCGAATGTATCAAGCACATCGAGCTTTGTGAGTGCAACATCAGTGACACCGTTCATGAAGCATGCGAAATCCGCAGCAACGGCATCAAACCAGCCGCAGCGTCTTGGACGCCCTGTCGTCACTCCATACTCATGCCCGATATCCCTGAGCTTCTGTCCGTCCTCATCAAACAGCTCTGTCATATATGGACCGCCGCCGACAGAAGTGGAGTAGGCTTTGGCGACACCAACGACCTTTGAGATGCAGCGTGGCGGGATTCCTGCTCCGTTGCAGCCGCCCGCAACAGTCGGATTGGATGATGTCGTATAGGGATAGATACCCCAGTCATTATCCCTCATGATACCAAGCTGGCCTTCAAGCAGGATCTTCTTGCCGCTTTCGACGGCTTCCCTGATGACGGGAGCGGCGTCGATGATATGATCACCGAACATCTCCCTCCACTGTGCACACTTGCCGAGCATCTCCTCGAGCGTCACGGTCTCAAGGCCATAGTATTCGAGATCCCTGTTCTTCTTCGGCAGGATGAGCTTCAGTCTCTCCACGAGCCTTTCAGGGTCCATGATGTCTGCAGCTCTGATTCCCATTCTTGCCGCTTTGTCGGAGTAGCATGGGCCGATGCCTCTCTTTGTGGTCCCGATCTTCTCCTTCTCGCTGCGCTTTCCTTCCTCTGCACCATCAAGGGCCATGTGGTATGGCATGATGATATGAGCTCTCTCATCGATGAAGACATTATCAATCTCGAGTCCGGCTGAAGTGCGGATGTTCTCCATCTCCTCATGCATCCTGTCAAAATTCACGACAGTGCCGGCTCCTACGATATTCATCGTCTCCGGATTGAATATGCCGCTTGGGAGAATATGCAGACCGAATTTCCCATATTCATTGATTACAGTGTGGCCTGCGTTATCACCACCCTGGAAACGGATTACAAGCTCTGCATCGGATGCAAGGTAATCAACGATACGGCCTTTCCCTTCATCTCCCCACTGCACACCGACGACTGCGTTCACATTATATGATCCCATTTAGAAGTGCCTCCTTTCCCTGCTTTCTCAATTCTTCGAACATCTCTTTCTCTTTTGCCGTATGCTCTTCGATGTCTTCAGCATCCCATGGGTATTTGATCCAGAGATCCTCGATTTCAAGAGCGGGATAGTATCTTTTGATCTCTGGCGGGAATTCGACGTCTTTCTTCTTCAGCTTGTTGTGGAGAACGAGAACGGCGATTTCCTTCGGCTCGTATGACAAAAGCTCCCCGACGCAGTATCCAAGCGTCGCACGTGTATCGTCGACCTCGTCAATCAGAAGAACATTCTTGCCGCGGAGCTGCTCCTGTACCTCATCAATCCACTGTATCTTCGTGGGATGCTCGCGATGCTTGTGGTCCATGCCATAGTATGAGATACCGACAGCATAAATCGGACGATTTATGAATGTCTTTATGATTCTTGCCGGGATGAACCCGCCGGAACCGATAGCAACAATCACATCAGGGTCGAACCCTGATTCCTCAATTCTTGCGGCAAGCTTCTTTATGAGCTTGTGGACTGTATTGTAGCTGACATAGAATTTATCGATCATCTCAGGCCTCCGGAATCATCTCTGCGATGAATGGCAGTGTGCGGTGTCTCTCTTTGTAGTCAAGGCCGTAGCCTACAACCCATACATCGGGAATCTCGAATCCGCGGAAACGGATATCCACGGGAACGACATGACGCGCTGGCTTATCAAGGAAGACAGCTGTTTCAACGGACTCTGTTCCTCTTGCCTTGAAAGCCTTTGTGAGGTATGCCAGCGTGGATCCGCTGTCAAGGATATCCTCCACAATCAGCACATGATGGCCTGCAAGGTTCTCTCTGGTATCCATGAGAAGCCTGACTTCACCTCTTTTGTCCCCTTTGCTTCCATAAGAGGATATGGCAATGAAATCCACGATGTGAGGGATTGTCAGACGGCGGGAAAGGTCTGCCATGAATATAAAAGACCCCTTCAGCACTCCTACGAGTATCAGGGGTTCCTTTATGTCCTTATATGCCTTGTTGATTTCATCGGCAAGCTCCGAAACACGATGGCGGATTGATTCCTCATCGATAAGTACGCGCCTTAAATCGGCCGGCAGCGACGGTTTTGCTTCTGTCATTTCAAGCTCCAGATCTAATTGAGATATGACCAGTTTATAGATGATTGTGGTTTTTGAGAAGATGCCGGCCTTCCAGTGAAAAAGGAGTTTCTGCGTGTTATAATGAATGCGGGAGGAAGGTCAGATGCAGAAAATAGGTTTTGATCAGCTTGAGCTCAATCCATTCACTGTTATAGGCAATGACAACTTCCTGCTTACAGCAGGAGGTGGTTCTGACTGGAATACGATGACTGCTGGCTGGGGTGGCTTCGGTTATATCTGGAATGACCCTGTCGCTTTCGTTTTCGTGAGAAAGGAACGATACACGCTGCAGGTGCTTGAGCGTTCTGACCTCTTCACCCTGTCATTTTTCCCGCCGGAGAGGAAAGGTGTCCTTGATTTCTGCGGCACGACATCAGGGCGCAATACCGATAAGGCGGCCGGAGCCGGCATTACTCCGGTGCAGATCGATGGTGCTGTGGCTTTCGAGGAGGCTAACCTCATCATGACATGCAGGAAGATCGCAGAGAGTGTTATGGATGAAAGCACTCTGATTGACTCTGGCCTTAAGGCCCTTTATCCTCAGGAGGACTGGCACAGGATGTTCATAGGACGCATCCTTGGCGTGTATATCAACTGAGGCGGAGGCATGATGGATTATCTCTCCCTTTTTTCCTCGATGCTCCGATCGAGACTGTTTGAGAGAAAACTCGAGGAGCTTTCCGGGAAAGGGCTTATCTATGGAACATATCATCTTTCAATAGGGCAGGAAGGCGTATCCTCCGGTCTTGCTGCCGCGCTGAAGGAGGGCGACTGGATTGTGCCTACCCATCGCTGCCATGGCTACAACGCAGCCCGCGGTTCCGATCTCTCTGGCATGTTCTCCGAGGTTCTGGGGTCGCGCCATGGCCTTTGCAATGGCCTGGGCGGTTCCATGCACATGACAGACACTCGCACGGGTAATCTTGGCTCTTCTGCTGTCGTAGGGTCCGGCATCGGGCTTGCCGGAGGAGCTGCTCTTGCGCTGAGCCGTCTTCACAAGGATAACATAGCTGTCGCCATATTCGGTGATGGTGCTTCATCGAGGGGCATCCTTTATGAGGTGATGAATGCTGCATCCATCTGGCATCTTCCTCTTCTTCTCCTCCTTGAGAACAATCATTACGGCATGTCTGCGGCTGCGGAGAGAATGATTGCCGCCGATGGAATTTACCGGAGGGCGGAGGGCTTTCTCATACCATCCTGCAGAGTGGACGGCAACGATGTGCTTGCTGTTGAGGAGGCTGTGGCTGAGGCTCGGAATCATATTCTTTCCGAGCACACTCCTTATTTCATAGAAGCGGAGACATACAGGATGTGCGGGCATAGCCGTTCTGATAAACTCCTGTATAGAAGCCATGACGAGGAAGAAGCATGGAAGGAGAGGGACCCGATTGTGCTTTTCTCCCGTTTCCTTGTTCTCTCCGGCATTGCCAGTGAAGAGGATCTCAGAAGTGCTTCCCTTGCTGTCATGGATGAAGTGGAGGCCGCGCTTGAGAAAGCTCTCTCTACCAGAGATGAGCGTCTTTCCGCAGAGGAAATGGAGAATCTTGTCTATTCGCCAGCGCTATGCACCGTGGTGCCATATGAGGGCAAGAGACATGCCGGAACATATCGCGAGGCCATAAGGGAGGCCTTGGGGGAGATGCTCTCATCGGATGATAAGGCTTTCCTGATGGGGGAGGATATAGGCCTTTATGGTGGGTGTTTCGGTGTTACCGGGGATCTTGTTGCGCGCTATCCTGACCAGGTCTTGGAGACGCCTGTTTCCGAAGAGGGCTTCACATCAATGGCGGCCGGAGCCGCAATGGTCGGGATGCATCCTATAGTTGAGGTCATGTACGGGGATTTCTCAACGCTCTCGTCTGACGCACTTATAAACCATGCGGCCAAAGCACATTTCATGTCAGGTGGGCAGCTGTCGTGTCCCATGGTGTTCAGGACCCCGATAGGAGGAATGACAGGACATGGTCCGCAGCATACGCAGTGCCTGGAAACGATGTTCCTGGGAATCCCGGGTTTAAGAATCGTCGCTCCATCCGATCCGTATTCCGCGAAAGCCTTGCTGAAGAGCGCCGCAGCAGATGGCAATCCTGTGCTTTTCTTCGAGCACAAGGCTCTTTACGGGGAGCAGGGGGAAATCGGGGATGAGAAGACTTTTCTGCCATTGGGGAAGGCAATCGTGCACGGGAAAGGAGACCGCCTTCTCATCATCGGGTATTCACGGGCATTCTCTGCAGCCTATCATGAGCTTCAGGATCTTTCCTCAGATCTTACGTTCATCGATCTCGCGACAATCCAGCCTCTTGACAGGGAGACCCTGGAACGCGAGTTCATGCGGGTTGGAAGGGCACTTGTCGTGGAGGATACGCCCCTTGGCGGCAGCGTCGCAGAAAGCGTGGTCTCTATTCTCTCGTCAGCCGGCAATTACCATCCGGGATCGGTTATGGTTCTTTCTGCCCGGCCTGTACCGCTTCCTTGTCCACGGACCCTTGAGGAGGAAGTGCTAATCAGCGGCTCTATGATACGCGAAAGCGTTGAATCCATGCTCTCGCGGTGATGAATGTCACTCACGCCGGGCTGGGTCTCTTCCCTTTTCTCCGATAACCAATATAATAACACTCTGTATTTCCGAAGGAGCAGATATTATGGATATCGATGTGAAGAACCTGCATCCGCTTGAGGTGAAGCTTCTCAGATATGTGAAGCCCGGTGAGGACATCACAGAGGAAAGCATCATCAGCGGTCTGGGATATAAAGTAGGGCAGTGCAATCAGTCATTCTCATGGCTTTCAGCGAAAGGCTGCCTTGAAGAGGTCTCCAGAACGACGAAGACAATCTATGAGCTGACAGATACCGGCCGCGCTATGAAAGAGAACGGGCTCCCTGCAGAGAGAATCTATTCTTTCCTTTCAGAGAAAGGCGCATTCACTATGCCGGAGATCGCAGAGGCGCTGGGCCTCGAGAAGAGCGATGTCGGATCTGCTTTCGGCCTTCTGTCCTCAAAAGGGGCTCTGAGGCTCAACGAGGAGAGGAAGGCAGAGGTCGCGGGAGATCTTCCTGCGGAGATAAAGCTTCAGCGTGCGATTCTCGACAGTGCCGCGGAAAGCGGAAGCCTTGATGAAAGCAGTCTTTCCGATGCAGAGAGAAAAGCCATTGCACCTCTCTCCAAGAAAAGAGGCGCTTCATCATCTCCTTTCCGTATCCAGGAACGCGATGTTGTCGTGTATCATCTCACGTCACTTGGTGAGGAGACCCGTGAGGCTGTCATCAAAGCCAACATAACAGGAGAGGAATTCGGTGTCCTCACGCCACAGATGATCCAGACCGGGTCATGGAAGAATGGATCCTTCCGCCCGTATGGTATCAATGCGCCGACCTCGAGGCTGATTCCTGGCAGAAGGAATGCATATTCTGAATATCTTCAGTGGGTGAAGGACAAGCTTATCTCGCTTGGTTTCGAGGAATTCGATGGGCCTCTTGTAGAGAATGAGTTCTGGAATGGCGATGCGCTTTTCATGCCTCAGTTCCACTCAGCCCGTGATATCCACGATGTCTATTATGTAAAGGATCCCGTTCATGCGAAGAGCATCGATGAGCCATGGCTGAGCCAGGTCGCCGCTACGCATGAGAACGGATGGGAGACAGGCTCAAGAGGATGGGGCTATGCATTCGATCATGAATTCACAAGGCGCCAGGTTCTCAGGAGCCAGGGAACCGTCCTTTCTGCCCATCAGCTTACAAAAGCTCATATACCGGGCAAGTACTTTGGTGTCGTGCGCTGCTTCAGATATGACCAGGTCGATGCGACACATGGCGCTGATTTCTATCAGACAGAGGGTATCGTGATCGGCAAGGATGTCAATCTCAAGAACCTCTTAGGACTTCTCAAGATGTTCGCGGAGGAGATTGCAGGAGCTGAGGAAGTGAAGTATGTCCCAGGCTATTTCCCGTTCACAGAGCCTTCTATTGAAGTCCACATCAAGCATCCTGTGCTTGGATGGTTCGAGCTAGGTGGCTCGGGCATTTTCCGCCCAGAGGTCACAGAACCGCTTGGAATCAAGGAGCCTGTCCTTGCTTGGGGCCTTGGAATCGACAGAATGGCTCTCATGCACCTTGGTCTCAATGACCTGAGGGAGCTTTTCACTCCGGATATCGAGAGTGTAAGGACAAGGAGGGGAAACTGATGCCTAAGATTGAAGTACCTGAGAATATTTTCTATGAACTCCTTGGGAAGAGAATGAGCGATGATGAGCTTGTCGATATCTTCCCTGTGGCAAAGGCTGAGCTGGATGGGCACGATAATGCCAATCATGTCATCAAGATCGAGCTCAATGATACAAACCGTCCTGATCTCTGGTCTGCCGCGGGTGTCGCCCGTGCGCTCAGATGCTGTGAGACAGGAAAAATCCCTGCTTATGATTTCTTCTCCACGGCAGATGATGAGAAGCCTTCAGACGGGCGCATGGTCATCGATGATGAGAGTGCCATCGGTATCCGTGATTACTCGATCGGGTTCGCCGCAAAGGGCAAGACCGTAGACAATGACCTGCTTGTGAATCTCATTCAGAGCCAGGAGAAGCTCTGCACGAATTTCGGCAGGAAAAGAAAGACAATCGCCATGGGCATATACCGCTCTGAGCTGATTAAATACCCTGTCCACTATGCTGCGGTCGATCCTGACAAGACAAAGTTCGTTCCGCTGGGAATGGAGGAGGAACTGTCCCTGCGTGAGATCTGCGAAAAGCATCCGAAGGGCAAGGAATATGGCTATATAGTCTCATCATTCCCGCGTTTCCCTTATCTTTATGATGATAACAACGACACGCTTTCATTCCCTCCTGTAATCAACAGCGCGCGCATCGGGGCGGTGGAGATCGGTGATTCCGACTTCTTCATCGAAGTCTCCGGCCCGATTCTTGATGATCTGCTGCTTGCTGTCTCGATTCTCGCCTGTGATATGGCTGACATGGGTTTCGAGATTCTTCCTGTGAAGTGCCGCTTCGCAAAAGACACGCCATACGGAAGAGAAATCACAGTGCCTTATTATTTCCAGAAGCCGATGACTGCTTCTCTCGATCTTGTCCATCACAAGCTCGGTGAGGACCTATCCGGAGAAGAGTGCGTCGAGGCGCTCAGGAAGATGGGAGTCAAGGCAAGTGTCAGCGGTGATGTTGTCACGGTCGAGGTTCCGGAGTACCGCAATGATTTCCTCCACGGCGTGGATGTTGTGGAAGATATCATGATCGGCCGCGGCCTGGCTTCATTTGAGCCCGTCATGCCTAAGGATTTCACCATCGGAAGGCTTTCTCCTCAGGAGGAATTCTCAAGGAAGGTCAAGGGTATTCTCGTTGGACTTGGCTTCCAGGAGATGATGTACAACTATCTTGGTTCGAAGAGGGAGTATATCGACAACATGCATGTCTCCGGCGAGGATGCGGTCTTCATCGCCAATCCTATGAGCGAGAACTATGAAGTCATAAGACCTTCTGTGCTTCCATGCCTTCTTGAGAGTGAGTCTGTATCAGGTCATGCGGTCTATCCTCACAACATCTTCGAGATCGGCAAGATAACGGTAAAGGATGCAGAGGATAACAGCGGGACAAGGACTATCGACAGTCTGGGATTCTTCTCTTCCGATGCTGCCGTCGGCTACAACGATGCCGCTTCGATCATCAACACTCTCATGTACTTCCTTCGCAAGGAGTACACGCTTGCAGAGGTCGCTGATGATCCAAGATTCATCCCTGGAAGAGCTGCATATATCGTCTGCAATGGGGAGAAAGTCGGTATTTTCGGCGAAACCCATCCGCAGGTCCTTGAGTCCTGGGGCTGTTCAATGCCTTCGATAATGGCAGAGATAGACCTTGACAGACTCATGCTTTGATAACAGAGCGCCCGGGAGACCGGGCGTTTCATATGATGAGGCATCTGTCATCCGCACAGAGAGGCTTTTCCTGCGTGAGCTTCGCGATGATGATTACCCCTCGCTTTCTGCGATTCTGCAGGATGAAGATGTCATGTATGCATATGGCGGAGCATTCTCAGAGGAAGAGACAGAAGCATGGCTGGAGCGTCAGATGTTACGTTACCGCCAATATGGTTTCGGCCTGTGGGGACTTGTCAGGAAGACAGATGGTGAAATGGTTGGGCAATGCGGGCTGACGATGCAGCGCTGGAAAAACGAGGAGGTGCTTGAGGTCGGATATCTCCTGCGTCATGCCGACTGGCATAAAGGCTATGCCACGGAAGCTGTGCGGGGCTGCATTTCCTATGCGTATGATGTCATCGGAGCTTCCGAGGTTTCTGCGATCATCAGGGATTCGAACACAGCTTCCATACGTGTTGCCCAGAGGTGCGGTATGGAAAAAAGGGACAGCTGGGTGAAGCATTATCGCGGCTATGATATGCCGCATTGCCGCTTCTCATGCATCCGTGAAAGAAAAACGCTCCGCTGAGGGAGCGTCTGATTTCAGAGGCCAAGCATTCTCTTGAGGGCTGCCTCATCCCTTACGCCTACGGCTCTGTCAACGACCTCTCCGTTTCTGAATACCACTAGCGTCGGGATTGACTGCACGTCGAAATCCCCTGCCAGATCAGGATTCTCATCGACATTGCACTTGCAGATCTTTGCGCCTTTGAGCGCTTCTGCAGAGTTCTCAAGGATCCTGGTCTGCATTTTGCAGGGACCGCACCACGATGCCCAGAAGTCGAGAAGGACAGGACCTTCTGCGTTCTTTACTTCTTCTTCGAAATTGGCTTTCGTTATCTCAATCATGATATTTCTCCTTATTAAACTGTTTTCCAGAAGGTAATCATGGGACAAGGAAAGTGGCAAGTAAGGCGAATGTCCCTGTCCTGTCAGTAAGTCCTCTGACGGGGTAGCTTATGGCGGAAACCGGTATCATTGACTGTGTGTAAAGGAAGTCCAGTCGCTCGAATATGCTTCCGTTTCTGCGTGTGATGCCTCCATCCGTTTCCGCATTGAAGTGCGTCGCCCTGTAGGCATCAAGCCAGCCTTCAGAAGCAAGATAAGAGGAGACAGGGAAATCCATTGCTGTCCTGTATCTGAATGGAGTGAATTCTACCCAGTCCTCTCCTGACGGGGAAGCGGAAGAAAGCGCAAGTATCCTTTCCGAGTCCGTCATTGTCTCTGCAACGGCCGCCACCTTGTCTTTCTCCGAAGTATCCGCAGCAAGGGCGTCTGCCCACGCGGCGGCCTCATCATCGCTGGAAGGCATCGCTGCTCCGAATGACAGAGGAGCTATCTCTATATCCTTGGTCGTGGTGATGAAGAATACCGCAGAATCCTCATCAGCTTCTTTCAGAAGGGGTTTGTGAAGTACCGTGCCTCCACTGAGCGTCACTGCATCCCATGCGGCGGCCTTCGCTCCTGTGATCTGGTTTTCCAGAGAACCCGTCAGAATGACAAAATCAGGAGAGATGTCGCTATTCGCTTCCAGTATCCTGCGGGCATCCTCGCTTTGCATCTCGCCGTAGCCGAGAGGCAGGAGAAGAACTTCTATTGTATTGATTCCATCTTCTTCTGTGCTGTTTGTCCTCAGCGGGGTGTATATATGAGGAAAGGTGAGAGCGGAAAGGTCTTCCGGATATTCATTCACTTCGGATTTCCTTCTCAGCGCGGCTCTGTGCTCTGCCTCTTTCTTCGCATTCTCGATTGCCTGCTGTGATTTCTCTGCGTTTTCCTTGACTATCACGGCATAACGCGTCTCCGGCTTTCCTGTATTCTCGGGAATCCGGATCCTGCTATAACCGTAATCAGCAGTATATACGGCGCATGAGGTAAGCATGGCGGCTATGATGGCGATTATTGCAAGCCGTCTCATAATCTGAGAAGATCTCCGTATCTTGAAATCTCTCCATCTACATATTTTTCTTTCGGGAATGCTGGAGTCTTTCCGTCTCCGCTGAAGCGCGGGATGACATGAATATGAAGATGCGGCACTTCCTGGCCGGAGGCGGGGCTGTTGTTTATCATGATGTTGGTGCCTTCCGCGCCCAGTACTTCCCTCTGCTTTGCGTCAATTCTCCTCGCGATTTCCATCATATGCCAAAGAGTGTCCATCGGCACATCGGTGAATGTCGGGTAGCATTCGCGTGATATGACAAGGGCA